>NZ_JBHTRF010000057.1:0-30988 GCF_042796115.1 Kitasatospora sp. NPDC056446
GGAACGGACAACGGCGTCCGTTCCCGCCCGGCCGTACGTCTGCTCCCGCCCCGTCGTACGTCTGCCCCCGCCCGGTCGCACGCCCGTTCCGCCCGGGTCGTCCGTCCGTTCCGCCCGGGTCGTCCGTCCGTTCCGCCCGGCCGCGGCCCGGCGGGCGGGGCGTCCGGTGTGGCGTCGGCCACGTGTGTGACACGGCGGTCCGGGCGCCGGCGCCTGCCAAGCTGGTCCGCATGACCAGAAGCAAGAGCCCGCTCGTCGTCGTGGCCGTACTGATCCTGGCCGTGCTCGCCGGAGTCGGGTACCTGCTCGCCGGCAAGGGCGGCAGCAGCCACCCCAAGGCCGCCGCGAGCGCCACCGCCACCGCGGGCACCACGGCCCCCAAGCCCTCGGCGCCCAAGCCGTCCCCGCCGGCCGGCGGCGCCTCCGCCCCCGGCGGCACCTGGGTGCCCGCCGACCCGGCGCTGGCCGACGTCTGCCGCACCAAGCTCCCCAGCCAGGCCCAGGACACCCTCGGCCTGATCGACAAGGGCGGCCCCTACCCGTACAACCGGGACGGCATCGTCTTCGAGAACCGCGAGAGCCGGCTCCCGAAGAAGGGCAACGGCTACTACCACGAGTTCACCGTGGTCACCCCGGGCTCCAACGACCGAGGCACCCGCCGCGTCGTCACCGGCACCTCCGGCGAGCAGTACTGGTCCCCGGACCACTACGCGACCTTCCAGGAGATCGACCCCCGCTGCTGAACCGGCTCCTGCCGAACCCCCGTGCCGGGCACGGCCGTTCACCTCGCCCGCCGCCAGGTGATCCGGGGGTGCGGGCCGTGCGGGCCGGTGGTGACCAGGGCGGTCAGCTCGTGCAGCACCGGCGCCGGGTCGCGGCGCAGCCGGACCGGGGTGGTGCGGACCACCGGGAGGCCGGCGGCGGTGAGCCGGTTGGCCCGGGCCAGGCCGCGTTCGTGGTCGGCCGGGCGCAGGTGCCAGGCGCGGGAGTCGATCTCCAGGGCCACGCAGGCGTGCGGCCAGTAGGCGTCCGGGACGGCGAGGAAGCGGCCGTCCAGGAAGAGCACCGGGTTCCACAGCGGTTCGGGCAGGCCCGCGTGCGCCAGCAGCTCGCGGGCCTCGCCCTCGACCACCGAGCGCACCCCGGCGGTCAGGTCCTCCACCACCCGGGCCACGTGCGGCAGCCCGAGCGCGCCCGGCCTGGTCAGCAACTGGTCCAGCAGCTCGCCGAGTTCGCAGTGGCGCCGCTGGACGGCCTCCGCGCACAGCGCCCGGAAGCGGCGCTGCCCCGTCTCCTTCGGCGCGAGGTCCGCCAGCGCCCGCGCGACCGTGGTGCTCCACAGCCCGTCGTCCCGTTCGAAGCCGCCCGGCATCGCCCCCGCCGACCGGTGGATCCGGACGAACTCCCGGTCACCGACCCGGCGTTGACGCGGAATCAGCACATCGACCGCGCCGAGGTCGGCCGGGTGCCCGGCGCTCGGCAGCCCGGCGTCGGCCAGTACCGTGAAGCCGGTCAGCAGCACCTCGCCGGACCGGGGCCCGCGCCCCTTCGGGGTCGCGTAGGCCAGGGCGGCCCGCAGTTTCTGGTGGACCGTCAGCCTCCCGTTCTGCAGGCAGATCACCCGGGGCAGCACCTGCTGCCAGGGCCCGCCCGGCCGCAGCCGGTGGGCGATGGTGCCGGAGGGCACCCCGAGCCGGCGCAGCTGCGCCCGGGTGGCGATGTGCTGCTGGTCGGCGCCGAGCAGGGCGACCGGGTCGAGCGGGTTCGCGCGGGTCATGCCAAGGTGCTGCCCGCCCGGATCGGAGGTATGCGAAACATCCCCCGTCGGTGGAGTCCCGGCAAACAGGTTGACGAAACGCCGGCCCGACCGCTGAGCTTGGGGGCATATGACGACACCACCGCACAGCGGCCCGGCGTTCGACGCACTCGTCGGGCTCTCCGTGGCAGACGCTCTCGGCGCCCAGTTCTTCGTCCCCGAAACCGCCCGCGCCCACCTCGCCTCCCGTACCGACCCGCCCGGCCCCTGGCCGTGGACCGACGACACCGAGATGGCCTGCTCGGTCTACGCCGCCCACACCGAGCGCGGCACGATCGACACCTTCGACCTCACCCACGCCTTCGCCCGCCGCCACGACTTCGACCGCGGCTACGGCCCGGCCGCCAACCGGCTGCTCCGGCTGGTCCGCGAGGGCGGCGACGCCGAGGCCCTGGCCGCCGAACTCTTCGACGGCCAGGGCTCGTACGGCAACGGCGCCGCGATGCGGGTCGCCCCGCTGGGCGCGGCGTACCCGGAGGACCCCGCCGCCGTGCTCCGGCCCGCCGCCGACACCGCCGTGATCACCCATGTCCACCCGCAGGCGGTGGACGGCGCGATCGCGGTCGCGGTGGCCGCCGCGTACGCGGTGCGGGCGCGGACCGAGTCGATGACGCCGACGGCCTTCCTGGAGGCGGTGGTCGAGCTCACCCCGTACGGCGTCGTGCGCGAGGCCCTCGCCGAAGCCGTCCGGCTCCTGGCCGAACCCGATGCGCGGGCCGTCGCCCGGTTGCTCGGCAACGGCAGCCGGACCTCGGCCGTCGACACCGTCCCGTACGCCCTGTGGTGCGCCGCCCGGAACCTCGCCGACTACCGGGCCGCCGTGTGGGAGGCGATCGCGGCCGGCGGCGACATGGACACCGTGGCCGCGATCACCGGGGGAGTGGTGGCCGCGCACACCGGTACCCACGGCATCCCCGCGAGCTGGATCGCCGCCCGCGAGCCGCTGCCCGGCTGGGCGTTCCCTGAGCCGGGCAGCGTTCGGGCGGCCCCCGCGGACGACTCGTACCTGAAGCCGCTGCGGCTGCCCCGCCCCTGCCCGGTGCCGGACCTCGTCTGGACCGAGGAGCAGTGGCAAGCGGTCCGGTCGGGGCGGATCCCCGGGGATGTCGACGGACGGTGGGCGTTCTACACCGCCGAGGGTGTCCTCTACCTGCACCGCGGCCGGAGCGGCTCCGAGATCTGGCGTGTGCGGGTCGCCCCGGTCAAGGGCGGCGGCCGGCGGCCCGTGTCCGCACTGGTCGAGGCGCACCCCGAGCACGGCAACGGCGAGCGCGAGGCCCTTGGAGGCCTCCTTCGCATGGTGGCCGGGGACCGGGGCAGCCGCACAGCCGCACCCCTCAGGCCGTGATCATCAGCTGCCCGGCGCCGCTACCGCCCGGTCTAAGGCACTCCTGGTTGATCGCCGGATCCGGGGCGCTCGGCGAGGTCGCGGCGGCGATCCGCAGCTCGATGATGTCCCGGACGGCCGGCCACTCGTCGTCGAGGATCGAGTAGAAGGCGGTGGAGCGCACCACCCCGTCGAGCCCGCGCGAGTGAGCCCGGCGGACGCCCTCGCCCGTCGCGCCGAGCCGTTCGATCGCGGCCCGCGAGCGCAGGTTGCGGGCGTCCGCGCGCAGCGAGATCCGCTGGACGCCCCAGGTCTCGAAGGCGTGGCGCAGCATCAGCAGCTTGGCCTCGGTGTTGATGCCGGTGCCCTGGGCGCGCGGCGAGAGCCAGGTGTTGCCGATCTCGGCGGCGTCGGGGACGGCCGTGGCCGGATCGCCGAACGGGACGCCGGGCATCGGGGGCCACACCATCGGGCCCTGCCAGTAGTCCAGTTCGAGGAACCGGGTGGAGCCCACCACCCGGCCGTCGGCGACGTTCACCGTCGCGAACGGCAGTGACCGTCCGGCGGCCTGGTCGGCGAGGGCCCGCGCGATGTAGTCGCGGGCCGCTTCCAGGCCGTGCGGAACGGGGGTGAAGGCGTAAGTCGTACGGTCCTCGGCGCCGGCCTCGGCGATGGCCTCGGCGTGGTGTGCGGCGAGTGGCTCCAGCCGCACGGTGCGGCCGGTGAGGGTGACAGGTACGGGCACGGAACCTTCTGTCCTTCATCGGTCGGAGGGTGCCTCCCGTGCCGGGGTACGGCTCGGGGTGCGCTGACTGGTTTCGCCCCGCCCGAAACCGTCCGCCGGGTAGCCGTGCGCGCCGGAAGATCCGGTCGGGCGGGGCGGGGGCGGGCGGCCCGGAACGGGCGGCGCGGGTGCCGGAACGGGCACGGGTCCTCGGACCGGTCCGGCGGGCATGGCGAGGGGACAGTGTGCGTCCGCGAAATGGCCGAAGAGGAAACGAGAGCGCGAAGGGAAACGGGCGGCCAGGTGAAGGCAAGGTGCGTCGTGGAGGGCTGGCCGAGCACCGGACCGGGACGTGGACGACGGCGTTACGGACGACGTGACGACGACGCGACGATGCGAGGCAGCGAGAGGACGATACCCGCCAGAAGGCGGTGCGTCACTTCGCGGCACGCGAATGGCCGCGCGGGCCGTTGCGGAGGGTCTCCGGACGGGCCCCGTCGGGCCCGTGACCAGGGGCTCTTCGGTCGGGTGCGATCATGGTCCGGAGCGGTCGGCCGGGCCTGTCGGACGCGTCCTCCGGCGTGGCGGGAATTCCGCCGGAGCCCGGCGCGCTGGAGAGGACGAGAAGCCGGTCGGCCGGGACGAGCAGAGAACGGGGTTGGGTGCGCGGTGCGTGACTTCCAGGCGTTGTACGAGCTGGATCAGCAGGGCGTGGCCGCGGTGGCCGCCGCCACCGCGCAGTTGCGCGACACCGGCGCCGGCTTGGTGCTGCTGCAGCACTTCGAGGGCTTCATGGACGCCGGTGAGGCCGGCGGCCAGGTGGTGGCCCACCTGCTGGAGACGGGATCGCCGCAGGTGGTGGCCCGTTTCGACCACGACCGGCTGGTCGACTACCGGGCCCGCCGCCCGTCGATGGTCTTCGACCACGACCACTGGACGTCCTACGACCCGCCGGAGATCCTGCTCCAGCTCGTGCACGACGCCGCCGGAGCGCCGTTCCTGCTGCTCAGCGGCCCCGAGCCGGACGTCGAGTGGGAGGGCTTCGCGCGGGCCGTCCGCGCCCTGGTGGAGCGTTTCGAGGTCCGCCTCTCGGTCGACTTCCACGGCATCCCGATGGGCGTGCCGCACACCCGCCCGGTCGGTCTGACGCCGCACGGGAACCGGCTGGACCTCGCGCCCGGGTACCCGCAGTGGTTCGAGCAGGCCCAGGTCCCCGGCAGCGCCCAGGCACTGGTGGAGTACCGGCTGGCCGAGGCCGGGCACGACGTCCTGGGCTTCGCGGTGCACGTCCCGCACTACGTGGCCCGGTCGGCCTACCCGGCGGCGGCCGTGCAGGTCCTGGAGGCGGTGCAGTCCGCCACCGGCCTGGTGCTGCCCGGCACCCGGCTGCGCGAGCGGGTCGGCGAGGTCTACGCCGACATCGAGGAGCAGCTGACGCACGGGGACGGCGAGTTGCGCTCGGCGATCCGCGGCATGGAGGGCCAGTACGACGCGGTGGCGGGCGCGGAGGACCGGGAGAGCCTGCTGGCCGAGCCGGTGGACCTGCCTTCGGCGGACGAGCTGGGCCGGCGCTTCGAGCAGTTCCTGGCCGAGCACGAGCGCGGCGCGGAGTAGCCCGGCGGCCACGGAAGGCCCCGATTTCCCCGGTGGCCCCGGCGGTTCCGGCCTCCCCGGCGGGGACGCGGATTCCCCTTGGGCGGATTTCGCGGAAGCGGGATTCATCGCCGCCGCCCGGACGTTGGAGGCGGAGGTGCCCGGGGGACGGGCTGCCGCGAAGGAGCCGACCGTGACCTGTCGTACCCCCGGGGGGAAAGCATGCCCAGGACCACACGCCCGACCGTCGCCCTGACGGCCGGGATGGCCGCGCTGCTGCTGGCCGGATGCACCAGCGGCGGCGGTTCGGACGGCCAGGCGAAGGACTTCGCGGGCGCGGTGCCCGCGAAGGCGGGCGCGACCCCGACGCACGCCCCGCCGCCCACCGGGCCGTACGTCGCGCTCGGCGACTCGTACACGGCCGGCATGCAGATCCCGCCGCAGACCGGCGAGCCGCGCGGCTGCTCCCGCTCGGGGGTCAACTACCCGTCCCTGGTGGCCAAGGACCTCAAGCTGGCCGCCGGGCAGTTCCGGGACGTCAGCTGCACCGGCGCCCGCACCGGGGACCTGACCGCCGCGCAGGACACCGGCAACGGCACCAACCCGGCCCAACTGGACGCGCTGGCACCGGGGACCAGGCTGGTCACCCTCGGGATCGGCGGCAACGACGCCGGGTTCATGGACGTCGTGATCGAGTGCGCCAAGGACAACCTGCTGGACGCGGTGAAGAACGTGGTCCGGCAGACCCGCTCCGCCTCGCCCTGCCGGGACCACTACTCCTCCGGCGACGGCACCGACGAGGTCCAGCACAAGGTGGACGCCGCCGGGGACAAGCTCGGCCAGGTCCTCCAGGACGTCAAGCGGCGCTCCCCGCAGGCCCGGGTGTACGTGATCGGGTACCCGTCGCTGCTCCCGGCCGACCCGTCGAGCTGCCTGCCGGTGCTCGGCAAGACCGTGGCCGTTCCCGACCTGGCCTTCCTCTCCGAGAAGGAGCAGCAGCTCAACGGCATGCTCAGGAAGCGGGCGGAGGCCGCCGGCGCGGTGTTCGTCGACACCACCGCGGCCTCGGCCGGGCACGACATGTGCGCGGGGGAGGACAAGCGCTGGATCGAGCCGCCCTTCCCGGCGCACGGCCTGGCGCCGATCCACCCCAACGCCAAGGGGCAGGAGGCGATCGCCGGGGTCGTCCTGAAGGCACTCCGGGGTTGAGCCGGGGCCGAGCCTGAGCCGAGTCGGAGTTGAGTCGGAGCCGAGTAGGAGCCGAGCCGCCGAGGCTCGTCGGACCCGCCCCGAGCGGCCCCGGGAAGGGGCGCCGTGGCGGGCACCCGCGCGCCGCGCACCGTTCACGCCCCGGCCCGCGCTCCTTCGTGCGCGGCACACCCCGGCTGTCGGGGGCGCGGCGTACCGTGAGTGGCATATGGATGACACCGCGCACCGCCTCGCCGCCCCGAACCCGTACGACCACACCGCCGAGGCCCGCTGGGTCCCCGAGCCCGACAAGCGCCCGGGCCGTACGGCGTTCCAGCGCGACCGCGCCCGGGTGCTGCACTCGGCGGCGCTGCGCAGGCTGGCCGGCACCACCCAGGTGGTCGCCCCGATGCGCAGCGACTTCCCGCGCACCCGGCTCACCCACTCCCTCGAATGCGCCCAGGTCGGGCGGGAGTTGGGCGCGGCCCTGGGCTGCGACCCGGACCTGGTGGAGACGGCCTGCCTGGCCCACGACATCGGCCACCCGCCCTTCGGCCACACCGGCGAGGAGGCCCTCGACCAGGCCGCCGAGGCGTGCGGCGGCTTCGAGGGCAACGCGCAGTCCCTGCGCATCCTGACCAGGCTCGAACCCAAGCGCTTCGCCCCCCAGGAGGAGCCGTCGACCCGGCTCGCCCCCTGGCCCGGCCGCAGCGTCGGCCTCAACCTGACCCGCGCCGCGCTCGACGCCGCCACCAAGTACCCGTGGACCAAGGGCGCCCACCCGACCGACCCGGCCTCGCCCAAGTACGGCGTCTACGCCGACGACCTGCCGGTCTTCCGCTGGCTGCGGGCCGGCTCCCCGGCCGGGCGCAAGTGCTTCGAGGCCACCGTGATGGACTGGTCCGACGACGTGGCCTACTCCACCCACGACGTCGAGGACGGCCTCCAGGCCGGCCACATCGACCCGGCCGTGCTGCGCGCCCCGAGCGAGCGCGCCGAGCTCTTCAAGGTCGCCGAACGCTACGCCACCGACGCCGAACCGGAGGAGCTGGCCGCCGCGCTGGACCGGCTGCTCGCCCAGGAGTGGTGGCCCCGCGGGTACGACGGCACCGCGCGCGCCCGGGCCGGGCTCAAGGACCTCACCAGCCAGCTGATCGGCCGGTTCTGCCTGGCCGCCGAGCAGGCCACCCGGGCCCGGTACGGCCCCGGCCGGCTCGGCCGCTACGGCGCCGAGCTGGTGGTGCCGCGGGACGTCCGGCTGGAGTGCGCGGTGCTCAAGGCGGTCGCCGTCCGCTTCGTCATGCAGCGCGACGAGCAGGCGCAGCTGCGGGCCCGCCAGCGGATCGTGATCGCCGAGCTGGCGTACGTGCTGACCCAGCGCGCCCCGGACGGGCTGGACCCGGTGTTCGCCGCCATGTACCGGGAGGCGGAGGACGACCGCGCCGCCCTGCGCACGGTCGTCGACCAGATCGCCACCCTGACGGACGCCTCGGCCCTGGCCCTGCACGCCAGACTCGTCGGTGCCGCCTGGGCGTGAGGGGCCCGGGGGCGCGGTGCGGGGGCGGGGCGGAAAGGGGGCCGGGGGCGGGCCGGGAGCAGAGGGCGCCCCGCTCCCGGTCGGAAACCCGGGCCGCCCCAGTAGACTTCCGGAGTGGCCGGGCGGATCAGGGACGAAGACGTACAGGCGGTGCGCAGCGCACTGCCGATCGATGCGGTGGTCGGCGACTACGTACAGCTGACCAATGGTGGCGGCGGTGAGTACAAGGGCGTCTGCCCGTTCCACGACGAGAAGTCCGCCTCCTTCTACGTGAACCCCGCCAAGGGCGTGTTCCACTGCTTCGGCTGCCAGGAGAACGGCGACACCATCGCCTTCCTGATGAAGATCGAGCACTTCACGTTCGCCGAGGCCGTCGAGCGGATGGCCGCCCAGGCCGGGATCACCCTGCGCTACGAGGAGGGCGGCTACAGCCCCCGCCACCAGCAGGGCGAGCGCACCCGGCTGGTCGAGGCGCACAAGGTGGCCGCCGCCTACTACCGGGAGCAGCTGGCCTCGGCGGAGGCGGAGATCGGCCGCCGCTTCCTGGCCGAGCGCGGCTTCGACGAGGAGGCGGCCGCGACCTTCGGCGTCGGCTACGCCCCGGCGGGCTGGGAGCACCTGGTCCGCTTCCTGCGCGGCAAGGGCTTCACCGACAAGGAGATCCTGCTCGGCGGCCTGGCCTCGCAGGGGCAGCGCGGCGGTCTGATCGACCGCTTCCGGGGCCGGCTGGTCTGGCCGATCCGGGACATCGCCGGCGAGGTGGTCGGCTTCGGCGCCCGCCGGCTGCGCGAGGACGACAACGGGCCGAAGTACCTCAACACCCCCGAGACGCCGATCTACAAGAAGTCCCACGTGCTGTACGGCATCGACCTGGCGAAGAAGGAGATCGCCAAGTCGGGCCGCGCGGTGGTGGTCGAGGGCTACACCGACGTGATGGCCTGCCACCTGGCCGGGGTCACCTCGGCGGTGGCCACCTGCGGTACCGCCTTCGCCGAGGACCACATCAAGATCATCCGCCGGCTGCTGATGGACACCTCCCAGTACCGGGGCGAGACGGTCTTCACCTTCGACGGCGACGCGGCCGGCCAGAAGGCCGCCCTGCGCGCCTTCGAGGACGACCAGAAGTTCGCCGCCAAGACGTCCATCGCGGTCAGCCCCGGCGGCATGGACCCGTGCGAGCTGCGCCTGGCCCAGGGCGACGAGGCGGTCAAGCAGCTGATCGACAACCCGGTCCCGCTGTTCGAGTTCGCGCTGACCTCGGCGGTGGCCCGGCACCGGGTGGACACCCCGGAGGGGCGCTCGGCCGCGCTGGAGGAGGCGGCCCCGATCGTCGCCAAGATCAAGGACCGCTCGATCCAGCACGAGTACGCCGTCCGGCTGGCCGGCATGCTCGGCATCCTGGACGAGCCCTTCGTCGTGCGCCGGGTCTCCCAGCTGGCCCGCTGGGACCGGGAGCGCCAGCAGAACCCGCGCGCCGCCGCCCAGCGCCGCCCGGAGCCGGTGCAGTCGGCGCGCCCCGACCGGTCCGCCTTCCGGCTCAACCCGCGCGACCCGGCCCAGTTCGTCGAGCGCGAGCTGCTCAAGCTGGCGCTGCAGCACCCGGACCTGGTCAGCCCGGCCTTCGACCACTACGGGGACGACGAGTTCCCCACCCCGCCGTACACCGCCGTCCGGCAGGCCGTCGCCAAGGCCGGCGGCGCCGCGTACGGGGCGACCCTGCCCGACTTCACCAGCGTGGTGCGCGAGGCGGCCCCGGACGACGTGGTGCGCTCGCTGGTCACCGAGCTGACCGTCGAACCGGTGCGCTCGCGCCGCAAGGTGGACGCGGTCTACGCGGGGGAGTTCCTGGTCAAGCTGCGCCTGCTCGCGGTGGACCGCCGGATCACCGAGGTCCGCGGCTACCTCCAGCGGCTCGGCCACCGGGCCGACGCCGAGCAGCTGCACGCCGTGCAGACCGAGCTGTGGCAGCTCCAGCAGTACGGGCAGCAGCTGCGCAGCCAGGGCGCCGCAGCGCTGTGAGGCCGTAGGCCCGCCCGGGCGCGTGGGCCCGCTCCGGCTGTGGGCCCGCTCCGGCTGTGGGCCCGCTCCGGCCTGTGGGCCCGCTCGGGCCCGTGGGCCTGCGCCGACGCGGGGACCCGCGCACAGAAAGTCGGCGCACGAGTCTCGGCCACGGAGTGTGGCGTACCGCACACTGGAGGGCGTCCCACCTCCGTACAGCGCGGGTCCGCCAGAGTCGCGCCCGCCCCCAGGGGATGCCCGTGGAGCAAGGCCTCGCCGCAGCGACCACCACCGCCACCAGTACGAGAGCGAACCCCGCCGGACCGGCCGGGGACCGGGAGGCCGACCACGGCCGGGCCGGGTCGGCGCCGCCGGACGGCGCCCGGGTCCCCGCCCAGGGCCTGCCGGAGGGCCACCCGGACAGCCCGGACGACCCGGACAGCCCGGACGAGTCGGACGCCGGTACCGCCGTCGCCGCCGACGCCGGCACCGGCACCGGCAGCGAAGTCGACGACACCGGGGCGCGGGACGGCCCTCGCGCGCCGGCCGAGGGCGGCGGACCGGCCGCCGACCTGCTGCGCCAGTACCTGCGGGAGATCGGCCGGATCCGTCTGCTCACCGCCGCCGAGGAGGTCGAGCTGGCGCGCGGGGTCGAGGCCGGCCTGTTCGCCGAGGAGCGGCTGGACGGGGACCCGCCGCCGCCCGACCCGCTGGCCGGCGAGCTGGACGCCCTGGTGGTGCGGGGCCGGATCGCCAAGCGCCGGCTGATCGAGGCGAACCTGCGCCTGGTGGTCTCCGTCGGCAAGCGCTACGTCGGGCGCGGGCTGACCCTGCTCGACCTGGTCCAGGAGGGCAACCTGGGCCTGATCCGGGCGGTGGAGAAGTTCGACTACGCCCGCGGCTACAAGTTCTCCACGTACGCGACCTGGTGGATCCGGCAGTCGATGAGCCGGGCGCTGGCCGACCAGGCCCGGACGATCCGGGTGCCGGTGCACGTCGTCGAGCTGATCAACCGGGTGATCCGGGTCCAGCGCGGCCTGTTGCAGGAGCGCGGGCTGGAGCCGACGGCGGCCGAGATCGGCGCCGTCCTTGAGCTCACCGAGGGGCGGGTGCGCGAGCTGCTCCGGCTGGCCCAGGAACCGATCTCGCTGCACACCCCGGTCGGCGAGGAGGACGACGTCGCGCTCGGCGACCTGATCGAGGACGCCGACGCCGCCTCGCCCGCCGAGTCCGCGACCTTCCTCCTGCTGCGCCGGCACCTGGACGCGGTGCTGGCCACCCTGGGCGAGCGGGAGCGCCAGGTCGTCCAGCTGCGCTACGGACTGGACGACGGGCGGCCGCGCACGCTGGAGGAGATCGGCTCGGTGTTCGGCGTGACGCGGGAGCGGATCCGCCAGATCGAGTCGAAGACGCTGGTCAAGCTCCGTGACCACGCCTTCGCCGAGCAGTTGCGCGGCTACCTGGACTGAGCGGCGGCACCGGTGGGCTCGGCCGTCGCGGGGTCCGTCGGTTCCGCTGTGGCGGGCGTGGCAGGGACGGCCGTCGTCGGGGTGGCCGTCGCCGCCCCGGCGCCGGTGCCCGGCGGCGGTGACGCGGGGCCGATCGGGATCGGGGTGGAGGCCACCACCGAGGCCAGGTCGGAGACGACGGTGGTGCAGTCGTGCCCGGCCGGCTGGTACCCGCAGACCTGGAAGGTGGTGGTCGGGTCCGCCGCGTTCAGCATCGCCGAGTAGTTGTCGTAGCCGTAGTGGATGAGCGCCGTCTCGCTGTCACCGGTGCCGTCGGTGATCGTCGCGTAGTCCTTCGGCTGGCCCTCGGTGATCGCCGCCCAGGCGGCCTGGCAGGTCCGGCTGTAGCGGAGGTAGACGACCACCTGGCCGACCACCTGGGTCTGGAGCGTCCGGGCGTCCTTGCCGCAGTCGGTGGTCTTGGGGTCCTTGTGTGCGCAGCCGAGGGCCTGGCAGGCGGGGGAGCCCGGGGTGCTCGGCGCGGGCTTGGCGGAGGGGACGGCCGGGGAGGGGGCGTCGGCCGCGGAGGCCTGTCCGTCGTGCCGGGAGAACCGCAGGCCGGCCGGCACCAGCAGGAGGGCCAGCAGCACCGCGGCGGAGACCAGTACCGCCGGGCGCCGCCACCAGGCGGGGCGGGCGGGCTCATCGGTCGGGTCGTCGGCAGCGGCCGGGTCGGCGGGCTCCTCGGCGGCTGTCCCGTCGGCGGTTTCCCCGTCGTCGGCCCGGTCGGCCCGGTCGGCCACCGGCTCCACCGCCTGCCGCCACCGCCGCCGCAGTTCCGCCGCGTCGCAGTCGACCGTCCCGATCAGCGCTTCCAGCGCCTGCTCGGTGAGCACCCGCTTGCCGTTCAGCCAGCGCTCCCAGGAGGCCCGGCTGTAGTGCGTGCGCGCGGCCAGTTCGGACAGCGAGAGCCCGGCGGTGTCCTTGATGGCCCGGAGCTCCTCCACCAGGAGGCGGGCGGGTTCGGACAGCTGCTCAGGCAGTTCCTTCCACGCGGAAGCCACGGGGGCCCTCCAAAGTCGCGCGACGGGGACACGGGGACAGGACCGGAGGTGCGTGCCCGGTCCGGGCCGTCCGGTGTCTCCCCTTCTCCAACCTCAGCGGCCTGGCGTCCCAAACCCCAGGTCATGGCGTTGAGACGGACGGAAGTGTCTCACAACCCCCCGGAACCCTCGAACGGTCGTCCATCCGTGGTGCAGAGTTCTCTGGCCGGTGCGTTTCGCCGCCCGGCCGCTTCGTTCGGGCACCGGCCGGTCAGCCGTCGCCGGGCCCGACGGAGGGTCCCGGACATCCCCCACGGATCGGGGCAGCCTCGCGGGGGGAGGCTGCCCCGACCGTCCGGGACACCCGGCGGGAGGGCGCGTCACCGCGTCCTCCCGCCGTCCCCGGGGTCCGGACGGGACCGCCCGGCACGCCGCCCTAGTGGTGGAAGGCCGACCGGGCCGGCACCCCGAGCTCCTTGAGCGGGAAGGGCTGGCGCCGCAGCTCCGGCAGCAGCCGGTCGAGGTCGGCGAGCAGCAGGTCGGCGAGGTCCCGGGAGAAGCCGTTGCGGCAGACCACCCGGAGCACCGACAAGTCCTCCCGGTTCGCCGGGAAGCTGTACGCGGGCACCTGCCAGCCGCGTTCGCGCAGCCGCCGGGACACGTCGAAGACGTCGAACGGGACGTCCCCGGTGGTGGTGAAGGCGAACACCGGCACCTGGTCGCCGCGGGTCAGCAGCCGGAAGCAGTCCAGCTTGCCGACCGCCTCGGCCAGGTAGGTGGCGACCTCCCGGCAGGCGCCCTGGACGGCCCGGAAGCCGTCCCGGCCGAGCCGCAGGAAGATGTAGTACTGGGCGACCACCTCCGCGCCGGGCCGGGAGAAGTTGAGCGCGAAGGTCGGCATCTCGCCGCCGAGGTAGTTGACCCGGAACACCAGTTCCTCCGGCAGCGCGGCCCGGTCGCGCCAGAGCGCCCAGCCCACGCCGGGGTAGACCAGCCCGTACTTGTGGCCGGAGGTGTTGATCGAGGCCACCCGGGGCAGCCGGAAGTCCCAGACCAGCTCGGGGTCGAGGAAGGGTGCCACCATGCCGCCGGAGGCGCCGTCCACGTGCACCGGGACGTCGATGCCGGTCCGCTCCTGGAACGCGTCCAGGGCCGCGCAGATCTCCTCGACCGGCTCGTAGGAGCCGTCGAAGGTGGAGCCGAGGACGCCGACCACGCCGATGGTGTCCTCGTCGCACAGCGCGACCGCCTGTTCGGCGCCGAGGTGGAAGCGCTCGCCCTCCATCGGCGCGGTGCGCGCCTCGATCTCCCAGAAGGTGCAGAACTTCTCCCAGCACACCTGCACGTTGACGCCCATGACCAGGTTGGGCCGGGCCCCGGCCGCGTAGCGCTCGGCGTTGCGGTGCATCCAGCGCCGCTTGAGCGCCATCCCGGCCAGCATGCAGGCCTCGCTGGAGCCGGTGGTGGAGCAGCCGACCGCGGTGTCCGGGTCGGGGGCGTGCCAGAGGTCGGCGAGGATCGCCACGCAGCGCCGTTCCAGTTCGGCGGTCTGCGGGTACTCGTCCTTGTCGATCATGTTCTTGTCGAGGCACTCGGTCATCAGCCGGGTGGCCTGGGCCTCCATCGAGGTGGTGACGAAGGTCGCCAGGTTGAGCTTGGCGTTGCCGTCCAGCATCAGCTCGTCGTGGATCAGCTGGTAGGCGGTCTCGGCCGCGACGGGGCCGTCGCCGAGCCGGTGCATCGGCGGGGCCAGCTTCATCGCGCCCAGCGGGTCGGCGGTGGCCGCGAACGGGCCGATGCTCAGCCGGCGGTCGTTCCCGGCCCCCTTGTGCAGCGCCATCGCGTCCTGCCGCCCTTCGCGTCGCCGGCCGTGTCCCGACCCACGCTGCCACCGGGCGGCGGGTGACGCATCTTCACCCGCCCCGCCGGGGCCGGGTTCAGGCCACCGCCTCCGGGTGGATCTGGTCGCGGGCGGCCCGGTACTGGAGGCGCACCGCCGAGCCGATCGCCAGGTCCTGCTCCCCGTCGGGCTCGACGGTCTCGGCGTCCGGCAGCTCCCACTCTGGCGGCTCCTGGGTGCCGGCCAGCGCCCAGGCGGCCTGCCGGGCGGCCCCGCGGGCGGCGTGCGCGCCCGGCGGCGGCACCACGACGGGGACGCCGAACAGCATCGGGGCGATGTGCCGGACGGCGGGCAGCCGCCCGGCCGTGCCGAGCAGGAACACCCGGTCGATGCCGACGCCCCGGGCGCGCAGCACGTCCAGCGCGTCCGCGATGTTGCAGAGCATGCCCTCGACGGCGGCCCGGGCCAGGTGCTGGGGGGTCATCGCCTCGGCCCGCAGGCCGGTCAGGGTGCCGGCCGCGTGCGGCAGCGCGGGGGTGCGCTCGCCGTCCAGGTAGGGCAGCAGCACCAGCCCGTACGCGCCGGGGGAGGAGTGCAGGGCGAGGTCGCTCAGGCCCTCCAGGTCGCGGCCGAGCATCGCGGCGGTGGAGCGCAGCACCTGGGCGGCGTTGAGGGTAGCGACCATCGGCAGGTGGCGGCCGCTGGCGTCGGCGAAGGAGGAGACCAGGCCGGAGGCGTCCACCACGGCCTCCTCGTGCACCGCGAAGATCGTCCCGGCGCTGCCGAGCGAGACCACCGCGTCGCCCGGGCGCAGGCCGAGGCCCAGGGCGGCGGCCATGTTGTCGCCGGTGCCGGCCGAGATCAGCAGGCCTTCGGGGGTGTGCCCGGCGGGTTCGGCGGGGCCGAGCACGTCGGGCAGCCTGAGTTCGTGGCCGAGTGCCAGTTCGACCAGGTCCTGGCGGTACTCGCCGGTGATCGGCGACCAGTAGCCGGTGCCGGAGGCGTCGCCGCGGTCGGTGGTGCGGCGCTTGGGGTGGCCGAGCAGTTGCCAGACCAGCCAGTCGTGCGGGAGCAGTACCTCGGCGACCCGGCGGGCGTTGGCCGGCTCGAACTCGGCGAGCCAGCGCAGCTTGGCGATGGTGTACGTCGGGGCGGGCACGGCGCCGATCGCGGCGGTCCAGTCGGCGGGGCCGCCGAGGGCGTCCAGGAGCTTGGCGGCGGCGCCGCCGGCGCGCGGGTCGTTCCACAGGATCGCCGGGCGGACCTGCACCCCGCCCGCGTCCAGGCCGATCATGCCGTGCTGCTGCGCGCTGACGCCGATCGCCCGGACGCCCTCCAGCAGGCCGCCGGCCGCGGCGTCGCCGAGCGAGTGCAGCCAGACCTGCGGGTCGGCCTCGCCCGGGCGCAGGTCCTGGTCCTCGGGGACGGGGTGCGGTGCCTTGCCGGAGCGCAGGACGGTGCCGGTGTCGGTGTCGCACGCGACGATCCTGGTACGGCTGGTCGAGCTGTCTATCCCCGCGACGATGGCCATGTCGAGATCATGCCTCAGCCCGGCCCGGGACGCGTCCGGGCCGGGTGAGCCGTTGCCGGTTCGCGACCCCGGGTTGGGGTGCGCTTCACCGTGGTGTCACCGCCCCGTCACGGGCGGAAGGTACCCCAGCCGTCGTCCTCGGCCCGGGACCGGTTGAAGTACGGCACCCGGTCGGTGACGGCGGTCGGCAGCTTGTCGCCGACCCGGTCCGCGACCGCGCCCGCGGCCCGCCCGGCGACCGCGCCGGCCTGCTGCCGCGCCCGGTCGGTCGCGCCCTGCACGGCGGGGTTCCGGGCGATCTGCCGGGTGACCTCGGCGATCTGTTCGTAGCGCCGGCGCCCGGCCCGCGAGCCCAGGACGTAGCCGGCCGCGAAGCCCGCGGCCAACGACAGCTTCCACATGATCGGATCCACCCTCTCCTGGCGGCCTTCTGCCGCATTGCCCTACCCGTCCCTCGGTACGGCGAACCGTCCGCGGCCCCCAGCATCCCCGGGCGCGGTGCCGGGCGCGCGCCGGGCACGCCGGGGCGGCAACCCCGGGGCAACCGGGGAAAGCGATTGGCGGACCACCCCCCCGAGTGCGCTAATGTATGTCCCGCAGCAAGCGCCGCGGAGCCCGGGAAACCGGGGGCCGGGGCTGAGGTCGATCCCCCATAGCTCAATTGGCAGAGCAGCCGACTGTTAATCGGCAGGTTATTGGTTCGAGTCCAATTGGGGGAGCTCGGGACGGTGCCCTTCGGGGTTCCCGCTCCCGTCCGTGGTACGGAAGTCGCGTACCTCGATCCCGCATAGCTCAATTGGCAGAGCAGCCGACTGTTAATCGGCAGGTTATTGGTTCGAGTCCAATTGCGGGAGCTGCACCGGGTCCGCCCGGTGACTGCTCAGAGCGAAGGCCCCTCGGTCGACCGGGGGGCCTTCGTGTTGCCCCCGCGCGGTGTCGCGCGCGTCACGCCGCGAGGGCCCGGGGATCCGGGGATCCGGCCGCGGCCTCAGGTGGTCGCCTTCCGGTACAGCTCGGCCACCCGCTGGTCGAAGGTGACGCTGTACGAGGTGCCCGGGGTGTCCCCGCCCTCCTGGTAGCCGCCGATCACGCCGACCACCGAGCCCTGCTCGGTCACCCACGGGCTGCCGCTGGTGCCGTCGGTGTAGCCGCCGCAGTCGAAGCGCTCCTGGGTGGCGCTCTGGGAGCGGGTCCGGACCGCGCAGGTGATCGGCTCGTCGCTCTCGTTGGGGTAGCCGGTGACGGAGACCGACAGCCCGAAGCCCTGCGCGGTGCCGAGCGGGTTCCCGCCGACGGCGTCCTCGACCTGCCGCCCGTCGACCGTGCCCAGGGTGACGAACGCCACGTCGTACTCGGGGTCGTCGTCGGTCGCCCAGCGCGGGTCGACGGTGACCGACCGCACCGGCCAAGTCCCGTAGGGGGTGGATCCGTTGCGGAAGCCCGGGGTGAACACCAGGCCGTCCAGCAGGCCGATCCGGCGGCTCTGCACGCAGTGCGCCGCCGTCACCAGCAGGTTGTGCCGGGGGCTCTGCACGACGCTCGCGGTGCAGGCCCGGGGGCCCTGCGCGGTGCGGATGGAGAGCGTGCCGATCCGGTCCCGGGCCGCGCTCTGCTGGGCGACCTCGGCGGTGGGCGCCCCGTCCTGTCCGCCGCACGCGGTGCCGGCGGCGAGCAGCAGGGCGGCCAGTGCGGCCGTTCGTGCCGTGCGCGCGGGCCGTGCCGGGCGGGGGGCCATCGGGGCTCCGTCTCGTTCCTCGGGGCGGGCATCCTGGCCGTGCGTTCCGCCGTTCGTGAGGAAGATCTACCAGGCCGCGCCGGGCGGCGCCACTGCCGGGTGCCCGGCGCGGTCCCGGTCAGCCGGTGGCGCGGTCGTACAGCGCCTGGACGCGGTCGCCGAAGTAGCTGCTGTACGAGGTGTCGGGGCTGTTGCCGCCCTCCTGGTAGCCGCCGATCACGCCGACCACGGTGCCGGTCCTGGTGGCCGGGTCGAAGTCGGTGACCCAGGGGCTGCCGCTGGTGCCGCCGGTGTAGTCGGGGCAGTCGATCCGCAGCTGGGTGGGGCTCTGCTCGGTGGTGGTGTTGGAGCAGGTGATCGGGACGTCGCTGCTGCCGGGGTAGCCGGTGACCTTGACCGGGACCCGGTAGCCGCGGTTGACGCCCAGTCGGTTGGCGCCGAGCACCTGTTGGACCTGCTGCCCGTTCTGGGCCTGGACGACGGCGAAGGCGACGTCCATGTCCGGGTCGGCGTCGTTCTTCCAGCCGTCGTCCACGGTGACCGCCAGCAGGGGCCAGACGCCGCTGGGGGTGTCGCCGCCGCGGTAGCCGGGGACGAAGACCAGGTCGCCGCGTTGACCGAGCTTCGGGTCCCAGACGCAGTGCGCGGCGGTGACGATCAGGTTGAGCCCGGCGCTGTCGACCACGCTCGCGGTGCAGAAGTGGTCGCCGTCGGCGTTGCGGGTGAACACCGCGCCGACCAGGCCGTTGAGCACGGTGGGCTTGGCGGTGCGGGTGACCCCGGTGTGCCGGCCGACCGCGCCCTTGAGCCGCTGCCGGTTCCAGCCGTGGGTGTCGCCCGAGGCGGCGGTGGCCGGTGCGGAGGTGACCGTGGGCACGCCCCCGCCGGGCCCCGCCGAGGTGGTGCAGCCCGCCGCGGCCAGTACCGCCGCCAGTGCCCCGGCCGCCGCCCTCGCCCTACGTGTCGTCATCCGCCCAGGCTGCCCTGGACGGGGGCCCTGCCGCCACCCGGGCCGGGCCGCGGGGAGAGGCGCGCGCCGTCCCGGAGCCGGGTGCGCCCCCGGCGCGCACCACGGGTGATCGACCGGCTATGCTGCCCGGGACGGCCTCGCGGGGCCGTCTGCTGCTGCCGTGGCCGACGACCGGCGCACGCGGCGAACCGGGGCGGTAGCTCAGCCGGTTAGAGCAGGGGACTCATAATCCCTTGGTCGTGGGTTCGAGTCCCACCCGCCCCACCTTCTCGACGCGTGACGAGTGTCGAATCGACCGTCCGCGGGTCGGCCTCCGGAGTCGGAGTGCCACTGCCCGCGACGAGGCAGAGTCTAGGCCGCGGCCACCCCCTTCCCCGTGTGGCGCGCCGGAATTCACCCGCCCGTGGGCATCGGCCCCGGCACCCCCGGTATCCCCTCCTCCCGCCCGTGCGTTCGGCTGCGCGCGGTGGCGCCCTGGCGCGTCGCGCGAGAAAAGTGATATCACTTTGCCATCCGAATGGACGTTCGCTGGAGGAGTCGCTCTCATGGCCGTACCGCGTTTCGCCGTCGAGGACGGCCCCGCCCTGGACCTTCCGGCGCCCAAGATCACCGAGCGGGTCATCACCGGCTCCGCCGGGCTCCCGGTGCTCTTCGGATCGCTGTTCGGCCTGGCGGCCGGGATCGGGGCGATCGTCACCGGCGGCGTCCAGCTGGCCGGCGGGAGCAAGGGGGCGGGCGGCGCCCTGATGGTCGCCGGGCCGCTGCTGCTGGTGGTCTCACTGGTGCTGCTGTGCGGCCTGACGGTGGTCTCGCCCGGTCAGGCCCGGGTGGTGCAGCTGCTCGGGCGCTACCGCGGCACCATCCGCGCCGAGGGCCTGACCTGGCTGAACCCGTTCACCAACCGCCGCCACATCTCCCTGCGGATCCGCAACCACGAGACCGAGACCACCAAGGTCAACGACGCGGACGGGAACCCGATCGAGATCGCCGCCGTGGTGGTCTGGCAGGTCGAGGACACCGCAATGGCGATGTTCGAGGTGGACGACTACACCGACTTCGTCGCCATCCAGACCGAGACGGCCGTCCGGCACATCGCCACCAGCTACCCGTACGACGCCCACCACGAGGGCCAGTTGTCGCTGCGCGACGGCGCGGACGAGATCGCCCGCAAGCTCTCCGCGGAGATCGCCGAGCGGGTCGCCTCGGCCGGCGTGCGGGTGGTCGAGTCCCGGATCACCAGGCTCGCGTACGCGCCGGAGGTCGCCCAGGTGATGCTCCAGCGCCAGCAGGCCGGGGCCGTGGTCGCGGCGCGCAGGCTGATCGTCGAGGGCGCCGTCGGTATGGTCGAGGAGGCGTTGGACCGCCTCGCCGCGCGCGACGTGGTGGAGTTGGACGAGGAGCGCAAGGCCGCCATGGTGAGCAACCTCCTGGTGGTGCTCTGCGGCGATCGGGGCGCCCAGCCCGTCGTGAACACGGGCTCCCTCTACCAGTAAGGCGGGCGCGGCATTGGCGACGGAACGGAAGAAGCTCCTGCTGCGACTGGACCCTTCGGTTCACGACGCGCTCGCCAGATGGGCCGCGGACGACCTGCGCAGTACCAACGCGCAGATCGAGTTCCTGCTCCGCCGGGCGCTCACCGACGCGGGCCGGATGCCCAGCGGTGCGAACCGGCTTCCCCGGCGCGGACGCCCGCCCAAGGAGGCCCCGGAGGACGGCGGTTCCACGGAGGGCTGACCGGCCGCCGGGCGCCCGAAGGTCCGACCCGCCCCTCCCGCGAGCCCGGCCGCCGATACGGCGGCCGGGTTCCACGCGTTCCGGGCCCGCGCCCCATCCACCGATCGGTTGATCCCCCCTCCACCGCGCTCGCCCGCGGCTCTGACCGTCCGGTCGATCCGCCGCACCGGCCCCGCGCGGGAAGCTCGTCGCAGGCCGGAGGAACCGGCCGCACCGGCGGGGACGAGCGGGAGGAAGCGGCGCGATGGCCGTGATCGAGGTGGCGGGGCTGCGCAAGGCCTACGGGCGGCGCCAGGTGCTGGAGGACGTCTCCTTCGGCGTGGAGCGCGGCGAGGTGTTCGGCCTGCTGGGGCCGAACGGCGCGGGCAAGACCACCGCCGTGGAGTGCTGCGAGGGCCTGCGCCGGGCCGACGCGGGCACCGTCCGCGTCCTCGGCCTGGACCCGGTGAAGGACGCCCACCGGCTGCGGCCGCGGATCGGTGTCCAGCTCCAAGAGGCCCGGCTGCAGGGCGCGCTGCGGGTCGGCGAGGCGCTGGAACTGTACGCCGCGCTCTACCCGAACCCCCGGGACTGGCGCGAGCTGCTGGACGAGTGGGGGCTCGCCGACCAGCGCCGGACCCCCTTCGACAAGCTCTCCGGCGGCCGGCGCCAGCGGCTGTTCATCGC
Source organism: Kitasatospora sp. NPDC056446 (assembly GCF_042796115.1). Taxonomy (NCBI): domain Bacteria; kingdom Bacillati; phylum Actinomycetota; class Actinomycetes; order Kitasatosporales; family Streptomycetaceae; genus Kitasatospora; species Kitasatospora sp. NPDC056446. The sequence goes on from NZ_JBHTRF010000057.1 coordinate 21,151, forward strand.
CCTCGCGCTGATCGGCAACCCCGAGGTGGCCTTCCTGGACGAACTGACCACCGCGCTCGACCCGCAGGGCCGCCGCGACACCTGGGAGCTGGTCCGGCGGATCCGCGACAAGGGCGTGACGGTGGTCCTGGTCTCGCACTTCATGGACGAGGTCGAGGCGCTCTGCGACCGGGCCGCCGTCCTCGACGGCGGACGGATCGTCGCCTCCGGCACCCCCGCGGAGCTGATCGCCCGCTCCGGCACCGGCGGCACGCTCGGCTTCCACCCCACCGGACCGCTGGACACCGCCCGGCTGACGGCCCTGCCGGGGGTCACCGGGGTCGAGGAGCGGGACGGCCGGGTCGAGGTCTCCGGCGTCGGGGACTTCGCCGACGAGGTCACCGGCCTGCTGGCCCGCGAGGGGATCGTCGTCACCGGGCTGCGGATCCGCGAGCACAGCCTGGACGACGCCTACCTGGCCCTGACCCGCCACGACTCCTGACCCGCCGTCACCACGCCCAAGGGGAGCGCCACCATGAACCGCACCGCCCAGCACACCGCCCGGCACACGGCCCGGCCCACCACCCGGCCCACCACCCGGCCCACCACCCGGCCCACCGCCCACGCCGTCCGCCGCCTGGCCGTCGCCGAGGCCCGCCTCTTCCTCCGCGAGCCGCTGACCGCCTTCTTCGGCCTCGCCTTCCCCGCCGTGCTGCTGCTCGTCCTCGGCTCCGTCCCGGCCCTGCGCAGGACCTCGCCCGACATGGACGGCATGAGCACCATCCAGCTGTACGCGCCGATCCTGGCCGTCTTCACCCTGCTGCTGCTCGGCCTCAACAGCCTGCCCTCGCTGCTCGCCGCCTACCGCGAACGCGGCGTGCTGCGCCGGATGTCCGCCAGTCCGGTCCGCCCGGCGCTGCTGTTCGGCGCGCTGCTGCCGCTCTACCTGGGCGTCGCCGTCGTCTCGGTGCTGCTGGTGGTGGCGGCCGGGCCGCTGCTCGGGGTGGCGCTGCCGCGCCAGCCGCTGGGGTTCCTGCTGGCCTTCCTGCTGGCCGCCGCCGCGCTGCTGTCGACCGGTCTGCTGCTCGCCGCGGTCGTCCCGTCCGCGAAGGCCGGCAACGCGGTCGGCGCGCTGGCCTTCTTCCCGATGATGTTCTTCTCCGGGATCTGGCTGCCGCGCGAGTTCATGCCGCCCCTGCTGAACCGGATCGGCGACTTCACCCCCAGCGGTGCCGCCGTCCAGACCCTTCAGGACGCCTGGGCCGGGCACTTCCCCCAGGTCGTGGGCCTGCTCACACTCGCGGCGTACGCGGTGCTCGCCGGGGCCGCGGCTGCCAGGCTGTTCCGGTGGGAATGATCAAGCGGCCGGCGGCCGACGAGAACGCGCTCGGCGCCTGGCAGGACCGGCTGGACCGGCTGATCGGCCCGCTCTGCTACGTCGCCCTGCTGGCCGCCACCGCCATGGCCCTGCTGATCCCCGTCCCGAACGCCCGCCCCGCCGCCGCCGTCCTCCCGGCGGCGGCCGCCGCGTTCCTGTGGCTGGTCCTGCGCTCGGCGCTCGACCGCGTACCGGGCCCGGAGGGCCGCCCCCGGTACGCCGGCGCCCACTTCGCCGTCCTGCTGGCGCTGATCACCGTCCTGGTGCTGGACAACCCGATCTTCGGCTTCTTCGCCTTCAGCGGCTACCTGCACGCCGCCCGGTACCTGCGGGGCCGGGCCCGGACGGCGGGCGCGGCCGTGGCCACCGTCCCGACCTCGCTCTCCCAGGTCGGCGGGGTCCTGCCGGACAGCCTGGCGAAGGCCGGCGGACTGCTGGCCGTCATCGCCTTCAACCTGATGGTGGTCGGGCTGATGTTCGCGCTCAGCGAGGCGGCCGACCGGCTGAGCGCCCGCCGCAAGGCCGCCAACGCCGAACTCGCCGAGGCCAACCGGCTGCTCACCGAGACGCTCGCCGAGAACGCCGGACTGCACGCCCAACTCCTCGTCCAGGCCCGGGAGGCCGGGGCCTCGGACGAGCGCCGACGGCTCGCCCGGGAGATCCACGACACCGTCGCCCAGGGCCTGGCCGGGATCGTCACCCAGCTCCAGGCCGCCGACCAGAGCCGCGCCCGGGACGCCGCGGCCGCCGAGCGGCACCAGGCGAACGCGGTGGCCCTGGCCCGGGAGAGCCTCACCCAGGCCCGCCGGGCCGTCCACGCGCTGCGCCCGATCGAGCTGGAGCGGGCGGCGCTGCCGCAGGCGCTGGCGGAGCTGGTCGGGCAGTGGCGGGAGCGCAACGGCGCCGCCGCCGCTCTGACCGTCACCGGTGAGGCCCGCCCGCTGCACCCCGAGGTCGAGGTGACCCTGCTGCGGATCGCACAGGAGTCGCTGGCCAACGCCGCCAAGTACGCGCGGGCCTCCCGGGTCGGCGTCACCCTCTCGTACATGCCCGACCTGGTCACCCTGGACGTCCGGGACGACGGCGTCGGCTTCGACCCGGACGCCGAGCCCGCCTCCCGGGCGACCGGCGGCGGCTACGGTCTGGACGTGATGCGCCGCCGGGTGCGCCGCCTGGCCGGGCGGCTCGACCTGGAGACCGAACCGGGCGCCGGCACGACGGTGTCCGCGACCCTGCCAGCGATCAGTGTGGAGGAGTAGGACCGTGAGCGACGCGACGACGATCAGACTGCTGCTGGTGGACGACCACCCGGTGGTCCGGGACGGGCTGCGCGGGATGTTCGCCGCCACCCCCGGCTTCGAGGTGGTCGGCGAGGCCGGGGACGGCGCCGAGGCGCTGGTCCTGGTCGCCGCGCTGCGACCGGACGTGGTGCTGATGGACCTGCGGATGCCGCGGATGGACGGCGTCACCGCGATCCGCGAGATGGCCGAACGGGGCCTGCCCGGGCGGGTCCTGGTGCTCACCACCTACGACACCGACGCCGACGTGCTGCCAGCCGTCCGGGCCGGCGCCACCGGCTACCTGCTCAAGGACGCGGCCAGGGAGGAACTGTTCCACGCCGTCCGGGAGGCCGCCCGGGGCGCCTCGGTGATCGCGCCGACCGTCGCCGCCAAGCTGCTCGGCCAGGTCCGCGCGCCCGCCCGGGAGCCGCTCAGCCCGCGCGAGCTGGAGGTGCTGGAGCTGGTCGCCTCCGGTGCCACCAACCGGGAGTCCGCCGCCCGGCTGTTCATCAGCGAGGCCACCGTGAAGACCCACCTGATCCACGTCTACGCCAAGCTCGACGTCAAGGACCGGGCCTCCGCCGTCGCCGCCGCCTACAACCTGGGGCTGCTCACGCCGACCGGTCGGCCGTAAGCTGGCCGGATGCTCGAACCCGCCCTGCTGCCGACCCCGCTGGTGGACTGCGTCGACGAGGTGTTCGCGCGGGCCGGGGTGGAGCTGCGGCTCAAGCGGGACGACCTGCTGCACCCGACCGTCCCCGGCAACAAGTGGCGCAAGCTCGCGCCCAACCTGGCCGCCGCCGTCGAGCAGGGCCACACCCGGCTGCTGACCTTCGGCGGCGCCTACTCGACCCACCTGCGGGCCGTCGCGGCGGCGGCCGGGGCGCTCGGGCTGGAGAGCGTCGGGCTGGTCCGCGGCGAGGAGTTGGCCGACCGCCCGCGCAACTGGTCGCTGCGGGCGGCCGAGGCCGCCGGGATGCGGCTGGAGTTCCTGACCCGGGCCGAGTACCGGGAGGCCACCGGCCGGGCCGAGGGGACGGACGACCGGGCCGAGGGGGCGGACGGCGCGCAGTGGCCGCGGCGCCGCTGGGGCCGGTGCCTGGTGCTCCCGGAGGGCGGCTCCAACGCCCTGGCCGTGACCGGTGCGGCGGCGATCCCGGCCGAACTGCCCGACCTGGGCGGGCGCGACGTGGTCTGCTGCCCGGTCGGCACCGGCGGCACCCTGGCGGGCATCGCGGCGGGGCTGCCGCCGGGTGCCCGGGCGCTCGGGGTGGCGGTGCTGCGCGGCGGCGAGGGCTACCTGGAGGCGGAGGTCACCCGGCTCCACCGGGCCGCGTACGGGCGGGAGTTCGACAACTGGTCGATCGACCACGCGCACCACGGCGGAGGCTACGGCCGGGTCCCGGCGGACCTGGCGGCTTTCGCCGAGCGGTTCGAGCACCGCCACGGCGTCCCGCTGGAGCGGCGCTACGTCGCCAAGCTGCTCGCCGCGCTGACCGGCCTGGCGCGGGCGGGCGCCTTCCCGCGCGGCACCCGCCTCACCGCCGTGGTCACCGGGCTGCCGGACCCGGGGTAGCCGCCGTCAGCCGAAGGTCAGGTCGGCGCACGGGTCGGTGTCGGCGTTGCGGGTGTTCTCCGCTATGCCGGTGGGGATCCCGTTGGACGGCGTGCCGTCGGCCGCGGTGCCGGGGGCGGCGCCGGGGGCCTGGCTCGGGCCGGAGGCCGAGTCGATCCGGGTGCCCGCCGGCCGGTAGTCGCTGCCGAGGGTGACGGTGATCGCCTCCGAGCCGGGCTCCTCGACCGCCTGGGCGCCGGGGAAGAGCGCCACCACCTGGTCGGCGGCGGCCTTCAGCGCGGGGTCGTAGGCGACCCGGGTGGCCTGGTGCCCGGGGGAGTTGGGGCCGAGCGTGATGTTCCGGAAGCCCCGTCCCTTGAGGGTCTCCGAGCCGGAGCCCGCCAGGCCGGGGGTGCCGACCCCGTTGACCACGGTGAGCGGCGCCGCGGCCTGCTCGGGGGTGAGCGGGGTGTCGGCTCCGGCCGGCGTGCCCGGGCCGGCGGTGGGGGAGGCGGCCTGCTGGCCCGTCCCGGTGGTGCTCTGCCCGTCCAGGGTGCGGTCCTCCCGCAGCAGCTTCCAGAGCGTGTCGGCGTCCGGCTGGACCAGTCGCACCCGCTCGCCGGCGAAGCGCCAGGGCGCGGTGACGAAGGTGACGTCGGAGAGCTTGATGTCCTGCACCGAGCGGGCGAAGTCCACCAGCTTCATCGCGGTGCCCAGGCCCTCGTCCACGGTGAGCGACTTGGTGGCCGCGTCGGCCAGCGGCAGCAGGGTGGGCAGCGAGAAGCCCTGGCCCTGGACCTTCTTGATCATCGAGGAGAGGAAGGCCTGCTGGCGCTTCATCCGGCCTATGTCGGAGTTGTCGCCGATGCCGTGGCGGGCCCGCAGGTAGTCCACCGCGGACTGGCCGGACAGCTTCTGCAGGCCCTTCTTCAGGTGTATGCCGAACTGGTTGACGTCGTTGGGCACGCAGGCCTCGACGCCGCCCACGGCGTCGGCCATCGCGGCCGCGCCCTTGAAGTCGACCACGACGGTGTGGTCGATCCGCAGCCCGGTGAGCTTTTCCACGGTGTTCTGCGTGCAGGCCGGGTTGCCCTTGGCGTCCGCGCCCACGGTGAAGGCGGAGTTGAACATCTGGTCGTTCCTGGGCGCCGTCCAGTTGCCGTTCGACAGCTTGCAGGACGGGATGGTGACCAGGGTGTCGCGGGGGATCGAGACGCCGACGGCGTGCTTGTGGTCGGCGTAGATGTGCAGCACGATCGCGGTGTCCGAGTGGCCGACGCCCTCGTCGCCGCCGCCCAGCGCGTTGTTGCCGTCGTCGCGGCTGTCCGAGCCGAGCAGCAGCACGTTGACCGGCACGGAGGCGCCCGGCGTGACCGGGACCGGGGCCGGCGGGCGCTCGGTGGCGACCCCGCCCGCGTCGAAGGTGGTGATGTTGTTGTCCAGCCGGTGGTAGAACCAGGCTCCTGCACCCACGACCGACAGCACCAGAACGGCGGCCAGGCCGATGGCGGTGCGCAGGTAGCGGCGCCGGCGCGTGCTGCTGCTCATCCTCCGTGCCCCCCGTCTTCAGGTTTCTCGCGTTCGATGATTCGAACGTTAGACGTTCCGAGGGGCTGTTCGGTTACCCCCGACGGGCGAACGGATTTCCCGTCGAGCCTGTGATGCTGGTCACGCGCCGGGGCCCGCGGCGCCCGACAGCATCCGGTGGAGCAGGTCGCGCAGGACCGTCCGCTCGTCCGGGCCGAGGGCGGCCAGCGGCTCGCGGGCGAAGTTCAGCGACTCGCGCAGTTCCGTGGAGGCGGCCGAGCCGGTGTCGGTGGCGGCGACCAGCTTGACCCGGCGGTCCTGCCGGTCGGCCTCGCGGGTGACGAAGCCGCGGGACTCCAGCCGGTCGACGATGCCGGTGATGTTGGACGGTTCGCAGCTGAGCGTCTGGGCGATCTGGCGCATCGGCATCGGTCCGCGCCGCAGCAGGGCGAGCACCTTGGCCTGGGCGCCGGTGAGCGAGCGGGCGGCGGCGGCCTCCTCGTACTCGCGGTGGAAGAGCGCGACCAGGTTGGCCATCAGGTCGACGACCTCGCGGGTGATCTCGTCAGGCTGCGGCGTGGCGTCCGGGGCCGGCTGAGTGTCCATGGTGCAGAGTCTACCTGAAAAGTTGACAAGGTGAACCTTTTATGTCCATCGTTACTTAAGTTACTCAACCTTTCAGGTACCTGAACAGCAAGGAGCACCGACCATGGCAGAGCAGGCCGCCCCCGCGACCGCCCGTGAATGGCACCTCGCCGCCCGCCCGCAGGGCTGGCCGGTGCCGGCCGACTTCGCCCTGGTCGAGGCCCCGGTCCGGACCCCGGGCCCGGGCGAGATCCTGGTCCGCAACGCCTACCTCTCGGTGGACCCGTACATGCGCGGCCGGATGAACGACGTGGCCTCGTACATCCCGCCGTTCCGGCTCGGTGCGCCGATGGACGGCGGTGCGGTCGGCTACGTGGTGGCCTCCGCGGCCGAGGGCTTCGCCCCGGGCGACGCGGTGCTGCACGGCCTCGGCTGGCGCGAGTACGCGACCCTCGACGCCAAGCACGCGGTCAAGGTCGACCCGGCCGCCGCCCCGCTCTCCGCCTACCTCGGCGTGCTCGGCATGCCCGGCCTGACCGCCTACGCCGGGCTGCTCGCCGTCGGCGCCCTCAAGGAGGGCGACAAGGTCTTCGTCTCCGGCGCGGCCGGTGCCGTCGGCTCGCTGGTCGGCCAGATCGCCCGGCTCAAGGGCGCCTCCCTGGTGGTCGGTTCGGCCGGCTCGGCGGAGAAGGTCGCCAGGCTGGTGGACGAGTACGGCTTCGACGCCGCGTTCAACTACAAGGACGCCCCGGTCGCCGAGCAGCTCGCCGCGGCCGCCCCGGAGGGCATCGACCTCTACTTCGACAACGTCGGCGGCGACCACCTGGAGGCCGCGATCGGCGCCCTCGGCGTGCACGGCCGCGCGGTGCTCTGCGGCGCGATCGCCCAGTACAACGACACCACCGCGCCCGCCGCCCCGCGCAACCTGGCGATGGCGATCGGCAAGCGGCTGCGCCTGGAGGGCATGCTGGTCGGCGACCACGCCGCCCTGCAGCCGCAGTTCGTGGCCGAGGTGGGCGGCTGGCTGCGCTCCGGCGAACTGCGCGGCGAGGAGACCGTGGTGGACGGCTTCGAGAACGCCGCCGAGGCCTTCCTCGACCTGCTGCGCGGCGCCAACACCGGCAAGATGGTGGTCCGCCTGGACGGCTGACGCACCGTCAGGACACCGCCGCCCCGCCGCCCCCATCGGGCGTGCGGGGCGGTTTGCCGTCCGGCGGTTCGTGGTCGGGCGCGGGGGCCGGGCCCCACTACCGTATTCCGGCCGGATCCGAAAGTGCGTCATCCATCCTGTGGGACGGCGCGGTACGGTGGTCCCGCCTGGCGATGGGGCCGTTCGGGGGAGAGATCCAGCCGAGGGGTGGACCTCGTTGAGGATTCGACTAGCATTGAGCGAAAGCCTGTCCGTTTTGCTCAAATTAGTGGCTTAATGTCGGCTAACGTGGGTAACAGTGGATCAACTGCAGGCACACGAGGCAGCTGGGGAAGGCGACCCTCGTCCACAGCCTGGAGGTCCCGGTGACGACACGTGGAGTTCTGTACATCCACTCCGCGCCCCGCGCGCTGTGCCCGCACGTCGAGTGGGCCGTCGCGGGGGTGCTCGGGGTACGGGTGAGTCTGGACTGGATCCGCCAGCCGGCCTCGCCCGGGCACTGGCGTGCCGAGCTCTCCTGGCAGGGGGAGACCGGCACGGCGTCCAAACTCGCCTCCGCGCTGCGCGGCTGGCAGCTGATGCGGTACGAAGTGACCAGTGAGCCCTGCGCCACGGCGGAGGGCGAGCGGTACAGCAGCACGCCCTCGCTCGGCATCTTCCACGCCGTCACGGGCATCCACGGCGACATCCTGATCCCCGAGGACCGGCTGCGCGCCGTCCTGCTGCGCGCCCGCAGCGAGGGGGCCGACCTGGAGGCCGAGATCGCCCGGCTGCTCGGCAAGCCCTGGGACGACGAACTGGAGCCGTTCCGGTACGCGGGCGAGGGCGCGCCGGTGCGCTGGCTGCACCAGGTGGTCTGAGCCCGTCGGGCACGACGAAGGGGCCGGCGCTCTCCGTGAGCGCCGGCCCCTCGCGTGCGTGCCGGAAGGTTCAGCGGGTGCGGAAGGCCAGCACCACGTTGTGGCCGCCGAAGCCGAACGAGTTGTTCAGCGCCGCGATCGGGCCCTCGGGCAGCTTGCGGGCCTCGCCGCGCACGATGTCCGCGTCCACGTCGTCGTCCAGCTCCTCGACGTTGATGGTCGGCGGGGCGAGGCGGTGGTGCAGGGCCAGCACGGTGGCGACGGTCTCGACACCGCCGGCGCCGCCCAGCAGGTGACCGGTCATCGACTTGGTGGCCGAGATGGCGATGTGGTCGAGTTCGTCGCCGAGCTCCTTGCGGAGCGCCTTCAGCTCGGCGGTGTCGCCCTGCGGGGTCGAGGTGGCGTGCGCGTTGACGTGCACGATCTCGGACTTGTCCAGCTGGTTGCGCTCGAACAGGTCGGCCAGCGCGCGGGCCACGCCGGCGCCGGTGGGCTCGGGCTGGGCGATGTGGTGGGCGTCCGAGGACAGGCCCTGGCCCACGGCCTCGCAGTAGATGCGGGCGCCGCGCGCCTCGGCGTGCTCGACGGACTCCAGGACGACCACGCCGGCGCCCTCGCCCAGCACGAAGCCGTCACGGGCCTTGTCGTACGGGCGGGAGGCGTGCTGGGGGTCGTCGTTGTTCTTGGACATCGCCATCATGCTGGCGAACGCGGCGATCGGCAGCGGGTGGATCGCCGCCTCGGTGCCGCCGGCCACCACGACGTCGGCGCGGCCGGTGCGGATCATCTCGATCGCGTAGCCGATCGCCTCGGCGCCGGAGGCGCAGGCGGAGACGGGGGTGTGCACACCCGCGCGGGCGCCGACCTCCAGGCCGACGTTGGCCGCCGGGGAGTTGGGCATCAGCATCGGGACGGTGTGCGGGGAGACCCGGCGGGCGCCCTTCTCGCGCAGCACGTCGTACTGGTCGAGCAGAGTCGTCACGCCGCCGATGCCGGAGGCGATGACGGTGCCCAGGCGCTCGGGGGCGAGCTTGGAGGACTCGTCGGTGGCGGGGGTCTCGTAGCCGGCGTCGGCCCAGGCCTCGCGGGCCGCGATCAGGGCGAACTGGGCCGAGCGGTCCAGCTTGCGGGCCAGCGGGCGGGGCAGGATCTCGCCGGGCTCGACAGCCGTGCGCGCGGCGATCTTCACCGGAAGGTCTTCGGCCCATTCCTCGGTCAGGGCCGCCACTCCGGACTTGCCGGCGACCAGGTTCTCCCAGGTGCCGGCGGCGTCGGCGCCCAGCGGCGTGAAGGCGCCGATACCCGTGACGACCACGGTGCGGTTTTCAGCGGTCACTGGTTTCTTCTTCTCTCACGTGTGCGGGGGGTCGGCGGGAGCCGAGGATGGGACCGGCCGGGCGCCCCGGGTGGGGCGTCCCGGCCGGCGGGGGGGGGGCGGGGCCGGGTGCGCCGCGGGCCCGGGGGCCCGGGGGGGGGGGTGGGGCCCCGGACGGGGAGGCGCCAGCCAAACGAGGGTAGGGGGAG
>NZ_JBHTRF010000057.1:30998-55442 GCF_042796115.1 Kitasatospora sp. NPDC056446
CCCGGGCCGGGGCCGGCCGCCCCCCCCCCCCCCCGGGGGGGGGCCCCGCCCCCCCCCCCCCGGGGCGGGGCCCCCCCCCGACAGGTCAGCCGTCGGAGGCGTGTGGCACGCCGGACGGACTGGCCGAATCGAACGAGTCGATCGCTCAGGCGTTGGTGAGGATGTAGTCCACGGCGTCGCCCACGGTCTTCAGGTTCTTGACCTCGTCGTCCGGGATCTTGACGTCGAAGCGCTCCTCGGCGGCCACGACGACCTCGACCATGGACAGCGAGTCGACGTCCAGGTCATCGGTGAAGGACTTGTCGAGCGCGACATCCTCGGTCGGGATACCGGCGATCTCGTTGACGATCTCGGCGAGACCTTCCAGGACCTCGTCCTTGGTAGCCATACTGGCTGCTCCTCTTCAGTGTTGAACGTGTCCGGCCGGCGGCCGGGCACAGGCTTGTGGGTCTTTGGGCGAAACGCGCCTAGGGGAGCGTAACGACTGCTGCGGCGTACACGAGACCCGCCCCGAACCCGATGATCAGCGCCAGGTCGCCGCTGTGGGCCTCGCCGGTCTCCAGCATGCGCTCCATCGCGAGCGGAATGGAGGCGGCGGAGGTGTTGCCGGTCTCCGCGATGTCACGGGCAACCGGCACCGACTCCGGCAGCTTGAGGGCCTTGATCATGGCGTCGGTGATCCGCATGTTGGCCTGGTGCGGGATGAACGCGCCGAGCTGGTCGGCGGTCACCCCGGCGGCGTCCAGGGCCTGCTGGGCCACCTTGGCCATCTCCCAGACCGCCCAGCGGAAGACCGGCTGGCCGTCCATCCGCAGGGCAGGCCACTTGACGCCCTGGTCCGGGCGCTCGCCCGGACCGTTGACGGCGTCGGGCTTGGCGAAGGCGGTGTCCCAGGCCTCGGTCTGGGTGATCACGTCCGCCTGCGAGCCGTCCGAGCCCCAGATCAGCTTGCCGATGCCGGGGGTGTCGGACGGACCGACGACCACGGCGCCGGCGCCGTCGCCGAAGATGAAGGCGGTCGAGCGGTCCGACTGGTCGGTCAGGTCGCTGAGCCGCTCGACGCCGATCACCAGCACGTACTCGGCGTTGCCGCCGCGGATCATGCCGTCGGCCAGGCCCAGGCCGTAGCCGAAGCCGGCGCACGCGGCCGAGATGTCGAAGGCCGGGGCGGTGCCGCAACCGAGCCGCTCGGCGATCTCGGTGGCGATCGCGGGGGTCTGCTTGAAATGCGAGACGGTCGCGACGATCACGCCGCCGATCCGGTCGGCGGAGATCCCGGCCTGGGCGATCGCCTTCCCGGCGGCCTGCACCGACATCTCGGAGACGGTCTCCTCCGGGCCGGCCCAGCGCCGCTCGGCGATCCCGCTGCGGGTGCGGATCCACTCGTCCGAGGAGTCGATCCACTCCAGGACCTCGGCATTGGGAACCACCCGGACCGGGCGGTAGCCGCCGACGCCGAGGATGCGCGAGTACTGCGCACCCGTGGCGGGACGGATCTGGGGCTTGGTCATGCCTTGAACTCCTGCTCCTGACCGCCGTGCTCCGCGACGAGCGCGCGGGCCTTGTCCAGATCGGCGGGGGTCTTGAGGGCGAGCGTGGCCACACCCTTGAGGTTGCGCTTGAGCAGCCCGGTGAGCGTGCCCGCGGGGGACAGCTCGATCACGGCCGTCGCGCCCAGCTGCCCGAGCGTCTCCATGCACAGGTCCCAGCGGACCGGGTTGGAGACCTGCGACACCAGGCGCGCCAGCACCTCGGCGCCGGAGCCGACCACCTCGCCGTCCTTGTTGGAGACGAAGCGGACCTGCGGGTCGGCCGCGGCCAGGGTCGGGGCCAGCTCGGCCAGCCGCTCGACGCCGGGGGCCATGTGCTCGGTGTGGAACGCGCCGGCGACCTTCAGGGCGATCAGCTTGGCGCCGGTCGGCGGGTCCGCCTTCAGCGCCTCCAGCTGGGCCAGCGTGCCGGCGGCGACGATCTGGCCGCCGCCGTTGTTGTTGGCCGCGGTCAGGCCGTGTTCGGCCAGCTTCGCGGCGACCAGCTCCGGGTCGCCGCCGAGGACGGCGGTCATGCCGGTCTCGGTGACGGCGGCGGCCGAGGCCATGGCCCGGCCGCGCTCACGGACGAAGGCCAGCGCGTCGTGGGCGCTGAGCACTCCGGCACCGGCGGCGGCGGTGATCTCGCCGACGCTGTGGCCGGCCACGGCGCCGACCTGCTTGCGGGCGAGCTCCTCGTCCGGGAAGAGCGCACGGGCGGTCACCAGGCCGGCCGCGACCAGCAGCGGCTGGGCGACGGCGGTGTCCTTGATCTCCTCGGCGGACGCCTCGGTTCCGGCGTGCACCAGGTCGAGCCCGGCGGCCTCCGACCAGCCGCGCAGGCGGTCGGCGACACCGTCGAGCTCCAGCCAGGAGCTGAGGAATCCGGGGGACTGGGCACCCTGTCCAGGGGCGACGATTACGAGCACGGTTCAACCCTCTCTCGCCAGGCGCCCAGGGGCGGGTAGGCGACGGTAACGAAGAAAACCATCCGGGATTGTATGGTCCCTACACTCCGGCTCAGCCGGGCTCCCCGGCGGCGGTGAGTCGGCCGAGGGCCAGTGCGATCCGCAGGGTGAACGCCGAACGTACGTCGGAGGGGGCGTACCCCGTGACGTCGGTCACACGTCGTAGCCGGTAGCGCACCGTGTTGGGGTGGACGAAGAGCATCCGGGCCGCGCCCTCCAGCGAGGAGGCCTGCTCCAGGTAGACGCTCAGCGTCTCCAGCAGCGCGGAGCCCGCCTCGTCCAGCGGTGTGTAGATCTCCTCCACCAGCTGGCGGCGGGCGGCCTGGTCGCCGGCCAGGGCCCGTTCGGGCAGCAGGTCGTCCGCCAGCACCGGGCGGGGGGCGTCCGGCCAGGCGGCGCAGGCGCGCAGCCCGGCTGCGGCGGCGTGCGCCGAGCGGGTCGCGGACAGCAGGTCGGGCACGGTCGGGCCGATCACCACCGGGCCCGGCGCGAACTGGCCGATCAGCGCCCGGGCGGCGTGCACCGGCTCCTTCTCGCCGCCGACCACGACCACCAGGCGCTTGCCCAGCACCCCGGTCAGCACGTTCAGCTTGGCGTACCGGGCGGCCCGGCGGATCGCCTCGACGACCAGCTCGCTGTCGCCGTCCGGGGCGCTGCCCATCACCACCCGGACCTGGCTGGGCTGGCCCCAGCCGAGCGCCGCGGCGCGGGAGAGCACGCCCTCGTCGGCGTCGCCGGACAGCAGCGAGTTGACCACCAGCGCCTCCAGCCGGGCGTCCCAGGCGCCGCGCGCCTCGGCCGCCTGGGCGTACACCTGGGCGGTCGCGAAGGCGATCTCCCGGGCGTAGACCAGCACCGACTCGCGCATGTCCGCCTCGTCGCCGGGGGCGGCCACCTCCTCGATGGCCTCCTCCATCACCTCGATCGTGGTGCGGATCAGCTCCACGGTCTGGCGCAGGGTGATCGCCCGGGTCAGCTCGCGCGGGGCGGTGCCGAAGACGTCGGTGGAGATCGCCCGGGCGGCCTCCGGGTGGCGGTACCACTCGGTGAAGGCGGCGATACCGGCCTGGGCGACCAGGCCGATCCAGGAGCGGTGCTCCGGCGGCATCCGCCGGTACCAGCCGAGCTGGTCGTCCATCCGCGAGATCGCGGCGGTGGCCAGCTTGCCCGAGGACTTCTCCAGCCGCTTGAGCGTCGCGGCCCGGCGCTCGGCGCGCTCGGCGGCGTTTCTGCGCTCCTGGGCCGTCAGCCGGGGCGCGGGGCGACCGGGGCGGTCGCGGGCGGTCCGGGGAGCCGGGCTCTTCCCGGCCGGTTCGGGGGCGGGACTGGGTTCGCTCTTGGAGTTCGCGGAAGCGGCTGGCACAAGGACAAGACTGCCTCACGCGAGTGACTGCTCGTGCACACCCCCCGGCGGAGCGGCACGGTGGCAAGGGTCACAGTCGCGCCTCGGAGGGCGCGTCGGAGCCGGGAGCGGTGGGCGGCGGGCGGCGGAGGAGCGCCGGAGGGAGCGCCGGGGGGAAGAACGCCGGCACCCGCTCCCGAGCGCCCGGAGCGGGCCGGTGCGGAGGCTACGGTGGGGCGCGTGACCGACGCCGCTGACCGCCCCCGCGCCGACCTGCGCCGCACCGCCGAGCGCTACCGCTCCACCCCCGCGGAGGGCATCGAGACCCGCCACGCCTTCTCCTTCTCCGGTCACTACGACCCCAGGAACACCCACTTCGGCGCGCTGCTCGCGTGCAACGAGGAACTCCTCGCCCCCGGTGCCGGGTTCGACGAGCACAAGCACCGGGACACCGAGATCCTCACCTGGGTACTGGAGGGCGCCCTGGCCCACCGGGACTCCCACGGCCACGGCGGGGTGGTCCGGCCGGGGATGATCCAGCACCTCGGCGCGGGCTCCGGCGTCACCCACACCGAGCGCAACGTCGGTGGTGCCACCGTCCCGGTCCGCTTCGTCCAGATGTGGCTCCAGCCGGACGAGTTCGACGCGCCGCCGGTGTACGGGCTGCGCGGGGTGGAACCGGCGGACGGCGGGTTGACGCTGCTCGCCTCCGGGCTGGAGCGCGACGCCGGGACGGACGCCCTGCGGCTGCGCCGCCGCGACGCCGCGCTCTGGCTGGCCACCGCCGGCCCGTGGCAGCCGCTGCCCGCGCTGCCCGAGGCCCCTTGGCGGTACGCGCACCTGACGGCCGGCTCGCTGGGCTACCGGACGATCCCCGGGCCCAAGGGCGGCGGCCGCTCGATGGTGCCCGGCGACAGCGTGCGGATCACCGGCGAGGCCTTCGCCGACCCGACGGCGGGCGAGACCGGCGCGGAACTCCTGCTCTGGGAGATGCACTCGCCGGTCTCGTACGGGTAGGCCCGTTCGACGACGGGTGGGCCCGTTCGACGACGGGTGGGCCCGCCCGTCCACGGGCCCGCCCGTCCGTCGGGATCCTGCCAGGGCCGGGTCAGCCGGCGAGTTCGGCGAGCACCGCGTCGGAGAGGGCCGGCCAGACCTCCGCCGCCCACGGGCCGAAGTCCCGGTCGGCGAGGGCGACACAGGCCACGCCCGCCCGCGGGTCGACCCACAGGAAGGTGCCGGACTGGCCGAAGTGGCCGAAGGTGGCGGGGGAGTTGGCGGCGCCGGTCCAGTGCGGGGTCTTGCCGTCGCGGATCTCGAAGCCCAGGCCCCAGTCGTTCGGGCGGCGGTGGCCGTAGCCGGGCAGCACTCCGCCGGTGCCGGGGAAGGCGACCTCGCGGGTGGCCTGCCGGACGGTGGACGGGTCCAGCAGCTTGGGCGACTGCAGCTCGGCGGCGAACCGGGCGAGGTCGGCGACGGTGGACAGGCCGCCGGCGCCGGCCGGGGACTTGTGCGCGGTGTTGATCAGGGTGTCGGTCATGCCCAGCGGCTCGAACACCGCCTCGGCGACGTAGCGGGAGAACTCGATCCCGGCGGCCTCGGACAGCGTCCGGGCCAGCACGTCGAAGCCCGCGTTGGAGTACAGCCGGCGGTTGCCGGGCTCGGCGAACACCCGGTCCTCGTCGAAGCCCAGGCCGGAGGTGTGCGCCAGCAGGTGGCGGACGGTCGCGCCGGGCGGCCCGGCCGGGTCGTCCAGGTCGAACACGCCCTCCTCGACCGCGACCAGCGCCGTGTACGAGGTGAGCAGCTTGGTCACCGAGGCCAGCGGGAACAGGTGCTGCTGCGGCCCGTGCGCGCCCAGCACCGCGCCGTCGGCCCCCCGGACCACCGCCGCCGCGGCATGGGGCACCGGCCAGTTCTCGATCACACGCAAGCTCTTCATGGGGCCCGACTGTAGCCGTGGCGGGAGACTGGGTTCTGTCCGGCCGGACAGAACCTGGTGGCGGGGGCACCCGGCTGCGGGGCCCGCCGGGCTTGCTTGGAGTGCACTCCAACTCGGTAGCGTCGTTCCCGTCGCACCAGACAGGGGGAGAACGTCCGATGGCCACACCCGCACGAATCGAGATCGACCTGCGCAGCTGCACCGAGGTGTACAGCAGCCCGGTCGGCGATCCGGACCGGACCCCGCGGCACACCATCAGCGAGGTCGCCGCCGCCAGCGGGCTGACCGCCCACACCCTGCGCTGGTACGAGCGGATCGGCCTGCTCGACCCGGTCGACCGCGCGGTCGGCGGGCAGCGCCGCTACTGCGACGCCGACCTGCACCGGCTGGCCTTCCTGGGCCGGCTGCGGCTGACCGGCATGTCCGTGGCGGACATGCTCAAGTACGTGGACATGGCCCGCCAGGGCGAACGGACCTACGAGGGGCGGCGCCTGCTGCTGGAGGCCCAGCGCGAAGAGGTGCGGCAGCGGATCGCCGACCTCCAGGCCACCCTCACCGTCCTCGACTACAAGATCGACCTCTACGCCGGGAAGGTCGCCGCAAGCGCCCCGGCCCACCGCCAGTACAACCGTGAAGAGGAAGTGCAGAGCGCATGACCCACCCCCTCCTTCCCACCGTCGAACTCGGCACCGCCGGCCCGCTGGTGGGCGTCCAGGGCCTCGGCTGCATGGGCATGAGCGAGTTCTACGGCCCGACCGACGCCGACGAGGCGCTCGCCACCCTGGACGCCGCGCTGGAAGCCGGCGTCACCCTCTACGACACCGCCGACATGTACGGCTTCGGCCGCAACGAGGAGTTCGTCGGCCCGTTCGTCCGGGCCAACCGCGACAAGGTGGTGATCGCCACCAAGTTCGCCATCGAGCGCTCGGAGGACGACCCGACCCGGCGCGGCATCCGCAACGACCCGGCGTACATCCGGGCCGCCGCCGACGCCTCGCTGCGCCGCCTCGGCGTGGACGAGATCGACCTGTACTACATGCACCGCCGCAACCCGGACGTCCCGCTGGCCGAGTCCGTCGGCGCGATGGCCGACCTGGTCCGGGCCGGGAAGGTGCGCCACCTCGGCCTGTCCGAGGTGACCGGGGCCGAGCTGCGCGAGGCGCACGCGGTCCACCCGATCGCCGCGCTGCAGTCCGAGTGGTCGGTGTTCGCCCGCGACGTCGAGCGTTCGGCGGTGCCGGCCGCGGCGGAGCTGGGCGTCACCTTCGTGCCGTACTCGCCGCTCGGGCGGGGCTTCCTCACCGGCGCCTTCCAGGACGCCGGGAAGCTCGCCGACAGTGACTTCCGGCGCACCCACCCGCGCTACACCGGCGACAACGCGGCCGCCAACGTCGAACTGCTCGCCCCGCTGCGGGAGATCGCGGCGGCCCACGGTGTGACGCTCGCCCAGGTCGCGCTGGCCTGGGTGCACCAGCGGGCCGAGGTGCACGGGCTCACCGTCGTGCCGATCCCGGGCACCCGCAAGCGCAGCCGCCTCGCCGAGAACACCGCGGCGGCGACGCTGCGGCTCACCGCCGAGGAGCTGGCGCTGCTGGAGCCGGTGTCCGGGCGGGTGGCGGGGGACCGCTACGCGGACATGAGCTTCACCTCGGTCGGCCGGGAGTAGCCGGCCGCGGGCAGCGGGCCCGGGGTGTCGCCGACGCCCCGGGCCCGTCGTCCGTTGTCCGTCGTCCGTTCTGTGCCGTCCGTTGTGCGCCGTCCGTTGGGGGCTGCCCGCCGCTCAGGGCCTGCGGCCCATCCAGGCGGCCAGTCGGGCGTGCACGTCGGCGTCCTCGGCGACCGGCTGGACCTCGGCGAACGGGCCGCCCTCGACGCGGCTCTCGGGCGGCAGGACGGCCCGGGCGATGGCCAGGGCGGCCCCTGCCAGGGCGTCGTCCGGCGCGAAGCCGTTGTCCAGGCTGGTGGCGATGTCGCCGGTGTGGGTCACCGCCTCCATCAGGTAGCCGCCGACCGCGGCGCCGCCGGGCACCTCGCCCCAGGGCGCGAAGGTCGGGCGGCCGAGCTTGGCGTCGTCCGCCCAGGCGGCCGCCGCCCGGGCGCGGGCCCGGCCCAGCGCGGCCGGCCAGCCCTGGTCCGAGGGGTCCTCGACGGCCGGCACGATGTCCTCGTAGCGGCCGCCCTCGCCCAGGTAGGCGAAGCGGTGGATGCCGCCGACCACGTGGTTCAGCAGCTCGCGCAGCGTGAACCCGGTACACGGGGTGGGCCGGCCGAGGTCGGCCGGGGTGATCGTGGCGACCAGCTTCTCCAGCTGGTCGAGGGCGAGCAGGTACTGCGGGCGGGCGTCCTGGACGGCGTTCATGTGCGGTCAACTCCCCGTTGTAGGGCTGTCTTTCGGGCTCGGAACGCAATCTCCCAGTAAAACCTGACAAGTGCCGTCAGGATTACTGGGATTCTTGGCGCATGAAGGCCGACCGCCTGCTCTCCATCCTCCTGCTGCTCCAGACCCGCGGCCAGGTGTCCGCCACCGAGCTCGCCGAGCGGCTGGAGGTGTCCGTCCGCACCATCTACCGCGACGTGGAGTCGCTCTCCGCCGCCGGGGTGCCGGTGTTCACCGAACGCGGCCGGCACGGCGGCATCGGCCTGCTGCCCGGCTACCGCACCGACGTCACCGGGCTGACCGCCGACGAGGCCCGGGCGCTGTTCGTGCTCTCCGCCCAGGGCGCCCACAGCGACCTCGGGCTGGACGGCGCGCTCGGCTCGGCGCTGCGCAAGGTGATGGCGGCCCTGCCCGCCCCGCACCGCCCGGCCGCCGAACGGATCAGCGAGCGGATCCTGGTCGACCCGGCCCGGTGGATGCACGGCACCGCGTCCCCCGCCGGGGCCGGGCCGGACCTGGGCGAGCTGCAGTACGCGGTCTTCGCCGACCGGCGGCTGCGGCTGCGCTACCGGCACAGCGGCACGCCCGCGCCGGTGGAGTACACCGTCGACCCGTACGGGCTGGTGAGCAAGGCCGCGGTCTGGTACCTGGTGGCCGACCTGAACGGGGAGCCCCGGCTGTTCCGGGCCGACCGGGTACTGGCCGCCGAGACCACCGAGGAGGTGGTGCGCCGCCGGTCCGGGGTGGGGCTCGGCGACGTGTGGGCGGTGCTGCGCGACCAGATCGAGCGGCTGCCCAAGGAGGTGCCGGTGCGGGTCCGGGTCCGGCGCGGGCGGCTGGACCTGTTCCTGCGCATCCACGGCGGGCGGGTCGCCGCGCAGCCGCCGGAGGCGGGCATCGGGCCGGCCGAGGACTGGGTGGAGGTGGCGATGGTCTTCCCGGCCCCGGCGGCGGCCCGTTCGCTGCTGGCCCTCGGCGCGGACGTCGAGGTGCTGGCCCCGCCGGCCGCCCGGCGCGAGCTGGCCCGGGCGGCGGCGGAGGCGCTGCGGCTGTACCACGAGCAGCCGTCGTAGTGCGGCCGGCCGTGACGGCTCGACGGCTGGGCCGTGGTTAGGAGTTGGGGGTGGTGCGGACCACGTCCGGGTAGTCGCCGAGCGAGATCGCCGCGAAGTTGTGCAGGCTGTCGGTGCCCTCGGTGAAGTACCCGTTGTGGCCGACCGCGCGGGCCGAGGAGATCTGCTCGGCGCCGAAGCCGCCGCCGGTCGGGTCGGCGCCGTGGCCGAGCTTGCCGACCTCCAGGAACGGGACGTTGCCGATCCAGTCGCTGGGGTTGCGGGCGGCCCAGACGTGCACGCCGTCGCCGAGGTCGGCGGTGCTCTGCACGCCCATGCCGGGGCTGCCGAACACCATCATGTCGGTGATGCCCGAGGTGTCGGACGGCGAGGAGGCCGCGCGCGGGATCTTCGGGGCGGCGGTGCCGCAGACCACCGAGCCGTACGAGTGGCAGAGCAGCGACGGGGGCGCGTCCGGCCGGGTGGTCTCCTTGAGCCCGGCGAGCAGCCGCTCCAGCCGGGGCGCGGCGACGTCGGCGAGCCGGGAGGTGGCCGCGTCCGGGCCGAGACCGGAGGGGGTGACGTAGCCGGTCCAGGAGATCACGGCGGTCCGGGTGCCGGGCGCCTGGCGCTGCTCCTCGGCGTACAGGGCGCGGGCCATGCCGGCGGGCGAGCGCAGCGGCTCGGCGGTCTGGTCGAAGTGGCCGAGGTCGGCGTCCGAGCCGGGGACGAGCACGGAGACCCGTTCGGCGTCGGCGAGGTCGCCCCACACCTCGGTGACCAGGCCGCGGCCGCGCGGGTCGAAGGCCAGGACCTGCCGGCCGGGGGCGAGCAGGTGGTCGACGTCGTTGGCGCGGGAGACGGCCAGGGCGCGGGTGTCGGAGTCGAGCTTGCGGTCGGCGGCGCGGCCCAGGGCGGCGTCGCGCTCGGCGGCCAGGGCGATCCGGTTGGCGCGGTAGCGCAGCTCCAGCGGGGCGCCGTCGTAGTTGCCGACGACGAGCGGGTACTCCTGGATCAGCCGGTCCAGCTCGGTGGGCGCGAGCGACGCGAAGAACGCGGCGGCGGCGGCCGGGGTGGTGGTGGCCGGGTCGGGCAGGACGCGGCCGAACGAGTGGTCCTGGATCCAGGCGGCACTGCCGGCCGGAGGCGTGGAGATCGCCAGCTGCTCGGAGGAGACCGCGGCGGCGGCGGCCGAGGCGCCGGCGTCGGCGAGCACGGCGCAGCCCGCGAACGCCCCGACCAGTACCCGCTTCCAGCGTCGACGGTTGCGCACCGCACCAACTCCCTTGGGGCCCGTCACCGTTTCGCGGGCGGTGCCCGGAGGGTGCGATAGAACTGCTGACTTCCCTGCGCAAGCCTAGGGCGCCCGAAGGGGTGGCGGGCGCGGCTAAACTGTGGGATGGATCACATGAACCGGGGGTGTCCGCCCGACGTCTCCCAGTGGTTCGGACCGTGCCCCGTACGGCTGTCCGCTCAGGCGTCGAACGCCCGGACCAGCCGTTTCGGCGCCGTCCGCCGCCAGGCCTCGGTGACCAGGTCGCGCAGCTCCTCCGCGTCGACCAGGCCGAGCCGGACGCTCACCCAGCCGTGCCGCCCGACGTAGGGGGCGGAGGAGAACACCTCGGGCTCGGCAGCGAGCAGTTCGGCCTGGTCCTCGCGCGAGGCCTTGACGGTGACGCGGTCGCCGTCGGGCGCGCCCATCGCGAAGATCCGGCCGCGGACCCGCAGCGTCTCGATGTCCCAGGTCGGCTCCTGGGCGGCCTCCGGCAGGGCCAGGGCCATCGCGCGGAACTCGTCGAACGTCACCATGGCGGCAGGGTAGAGCAGGGCACCGACAACGCGCCCCCGGCGCGAGGGCGCGGGAGACGCCGAAGGGGCGTGGACCGGCCGGTCCACGCCCCTGCTGTGCCTCGTTCCGTCACACCACGCCCAGCGCGTACGCCGCGAACAGCGCCGCCGCCGCGCCGGCCACCGCCTTCCCGGCCCGGGAGAAGGACGTCCACGGCCCGTCGAACCGCCGGGTGAACCACCCGATCGCCACCAGCGCCGCCCCGAACAGCGGAAGCAGCGCCAGCCGGGCGGCCACCCAGCCGAGCGAGTCCGGCGCGGTGGTCAGCCCCGGGACGGCGCCCAGGCCGGCCGCGCCGGGCACCGCCACCGCGAGCATCGCGCTCTGGTGCCAGCAGAAGATCGTCATCGCCGACAGGTTGACCGCCACCACCGGCAGCCACAGCAGCGGACGGCGGGTCAGCAGCCGGCCCAGCCGCTCCCGCAGCAGCACCGCGGCGCCGCACTGGACCGCCGCCAGGGCGAGCACCAGCAGGGACGGCGGGTGCGAGTTGGTGCGCTCGACCCCGGGCACGCCGACCATGCTGGCCGGGTAGTGGAACACCACCAGCAGTACGGCGAACAGCGCGCCGCCGCCGAGCAGCAGCACCCGGGCCGCCGGGCGGCCGAGCCGGCCCTGCGCCCAGAGCACGCCCAGCTGGTAGCCGAACAGCCAGCCCGGCAGGATGTTCAGCAGCGCGACCCAGGACGGCACGGCCTCGGCCCACGGCCCGTACCGCAGCAGGTCGACGGCGGCGACCGAGGCCACCAGCAGGCCCGCCGACCAGCCGCCCAGCCGGCGCCCGGCGGCCACGCAGAGCGGGGTGAGCGCGGTCAGCCCCAGGTAGACCGCGATGTACCAGAGCGGCTGCACCACCAGCGTCGCGCCGGTGCGCACGGTGTCGTCGGGGACGCCGAGCGCGGGCAGCAGCGGGATCAGCAGCGCCCAGACGGCCGCCACGCCGAGCACCGGCCGCAGCAGCCGGACGGTACGGCCGCGCAGCCAGTCGCCGGGGGTCACGCTCCGGGCGCGGGCCCGTTCCAGGGAGCGGACCGAGGAGTGGCCGCCGACCAGGAAGAACACCCCGAGCATCTGGAGGCCCCAGCTGAGCGGGGCGAAGAAGCCGAGCGAGGAGAGCGGGCTGGCGTTGTGCAGGGCGCCGTCGGCGGAGAGGGTGAAGCCGCCGAGCATCCAGTGCCCGACCGGCACGGCGAGCAGGGCGAGGGCGCGCAGCCCGTCCAGGGCGCGGTCACGGGTGGCGGGGGTCTTGGCGTCGACCTGCCGGGCGGCGTGGCGCAGGGCGCCGAGGGGGTTGGCCATGGTGGTGGTGCTCCTTCCGGTGCGGACGGACGGTCAGGCGCGGCCGAGGGCGACGGCGGCGTAGGCGGCGAGCGAGGCGGTGCCGGGGGCGAAGTAGCCGGTGTGGCCGTGGGATCCGGTGGCGGGCAGCGGGCGGGCGCCGAAGCCGGGGGCTGTCGGGTCGGCGCCGTGGCCGAGGCCGAGCAGCCGGACGTTGGGCACGTCGCCGATCCAGTCGGAGCCGTTGCGGGCGGTGGCCCAGAGCGGGACGCCGGGGTCGAGGTCGGCGGCCGAGTCGACGCCCATGCCGGGCGAGCCGAGGACCACCACGCCGGAGGCCCGGGCGGGGGTGGGGCGGGCCAGGCCGCAGACCACCGAGCCATAGCTGTGGCAGAACACGGTGGCCGGGGCCTGCGGGCGGGTGGTGGCGGCGAGTCCGTCGAGCAGCCGGGTCAGCCGGCTGGCGCCGGCCCGGGCGAGGTCCTCGGTGGCGGCGTCGGGGCCGAGGCCGACCGGGGTGGTGTAGCCGGCCCAGGCGATCACCGCGGTCCGCCCGTCGGTGGCCCGGTACAGCGCTTGGGCCATGCCGGCGGGGGTGCCGTACGGGTCGGAGGCGCGGTCGAAGGAGAGCAGGTCGATGTCGGAGCCGGGGACGACCACGGCGGTGCGGGCGGCGGTGGCGAGGTCGCCGTACACCTCGGCGACCTGGCCGCGGCCGCGCGGGTCGAAGGCGAGGACCTGGCGGCCGCCGTCCAGCAGGGTGCGGTAGCGCTCGGCGCGGGTGCGGGCGGCCTGGTGGTCCTGCGGGGTGAGGGCGGGGTCGGTGGCCCGGGCGAGTTCGCGGGTGCGTTCGGCGGCGAGGGCCAGGGCGTTGGCCCGGTACCGGAGTGCGACCGGGGCGCCGTCCAGGTTGCCGACCACCAGCGGGTACCGGGCGGCCAGCGCGTCCTGCCGGGCCGGGGCCGCTGCGGCGAAGAACGCGGCGACGTCGGCCGGGGAGGCGGTGACCGGGTCGGGCGGTCGCGGGCCGGGCGAGGCGTCCGCGGCGAAGGCGGCGCTGCCGGGCGGCGGGCCGGTGACCGGGGTCTGGGTGTCGGCGGCCCAGCCGCCGGCGCCGAGCACTGTGGCCAGGGCCACCGCAGTGGCGGCGATCGCGTGCCTGGCCCGAAATCCGCGCATGTCCCGTTTCTCCCTCGTCCGTTCGGTTCCGACGGAGAGGAAGGTAGGAATGCGACGGCCCCGCGGACGTCACACCGCGGGGCCAAGTCCCGGGTGCTACCCGGGTATCAGGGGGATAACCCCCCTCACTGACCGGGGGTCACCAGGCCCGACTCGTAGGCCAGCACCACGGCCTGGGCGCGGTCGCGCAGGTCGAGCTTGGCGAGGATGCGCCCGATGTGGGTCTTGACGGTCTGTTCGGCGAGCACCAGCCCGGCGGCTATCTCCTGGTTGGACTGGCCGCGGGCGATCAGCTCCAGCACCTCGGTCTCGCGCGGGGTGAGGCCGTTGAGCCGCACCTTGGGGTCGCGGCGCTTGGCCGGGCGGGTGCGGGCGAAGTCCTCGATCAGCCGGCGGGTCACCGAGGGGGCGAGCAGCGCCTCGCCGGCCGCGACGACCCGGACCGCGGCGATCAGGTCGGCGGGCGGGGCGTCCTTGAGGAGGAAGCCGCTGGCCCCGGCGCGCAGCGCCTCGTACACGTAGTCGTCGACGTCGAAGGTGGTCAGCATCAGCACCTTGGGCCGGTGCGCGCCGGGCACGGCGGGGGAGAGCAGCCGGCGGGCCGCCTCCAGTCCGTCCATGACGGGCATCCGGACGTCCATCAGCACCACGTCCGGGTGGGTGCGGCCGGTGACCTCCAGGGCCTGGGCGCCGTCCGCCGCGTCGCCCACCACGTCGATGTCGCTCTGCGCGTTGAGCAGGGCGGCGAAGCCCGCGCGCACCATGGCCTGGTCGTCGACGATGATCACGCGGATGGTCATGCGGTGGTCTCCCGGGGGGTGTCTGGGCGGTCGGGCGGGTCGAGCGGCAGGACGGCGGCCACCTTGAAGCCGCCGTCCGGCAGCGGACCGGTGTCCAGCCTGCCATTCACCAGCCGCACCCGTTCGCGCATTCCTACCAGGCCCTGCCCGGTGCCCTCGACCGAGGCCTCCAGTGACTCGGTGCGCTCCGGCGGGGCCGCGTTGACCACGGTGACCAGCAGCGCCGGGCCGTCCGAGGAGAGCGAGACCCAGGTCCGCGCGCCGGGGGCGTGCCGCACCACGTTGGCGAGCGCCTCCTGGACGATCCGGTACGCGGAGAGGCCGACGGCCTGCGGGACGGCCTCCACCAGGCCGTCCGCCACGGTCAGTTCGGCCGGCACCCCGGCCCGTCCCACCGTCTCGACCAGCTGGGCGAGTTGGCCGACCCCGGGCTGCGGGGCCGTCTCCCCGCCGGACTCCTCGCTGCGCAGCACGCCCAGCAGCCGGCGCATCTCGGCGAGCGACTCGCGGGCGGTCCCGGCGATCGCGGTGAACTCCTCGGCGGCCGCCGGCGGCACCTCGGCGATCCGGTACGGCGCGCTGGCGGCCTGTACCGCGATCACCGACATGTGGTGGGCCACCACGTCGTGCAGCTCCCGGGCGATCCGGGCGCGCTCCTCCAGCAGGGTGCGCCGTTCCCGCTCGAACTCGCTGATCTGCTCCTGCTCGGTGAGCAGCCGGCGGGCCACGGCGCGGTCCCGGACGGCCCAGCCGAGCAGCAGCGCGGCCCCGCTGAGGGCGATCAGCAGCATGGTGGTGCCGTCGCCGGCCCGGGGCAGGCCGAGGGTGGTGGTCAGCGCGGTGAGCAGGACGGTGGCGGCCCAGACCGAGAGCAGGGTGGCCCGGCTCTCCCGCAGGGCGAGGGCGACCAGCAGGAAGACGTACGAGAGGATCATCGGCGCGGTCCACGGCCAGGTGCCGCCGTTCTGGTCGTACCTGGCGGTGATGGCGGCGGTGGCGACCAGGGTGCCCGCGCTGATCCACCAGGCGGCCAGCGGCCGGCTGATGGCGAGCAGCAGCGGCATCGTCTGGGCGACGGTGAGCGCGCCGGCCACCGGGAGCACCAGGCCGAAGGAGCCGACCAGGGTGGCTATCCCGGTGGGGATCAGCGAGGCCAGCATGATCACCGCGACGACGTACGGCAGTCGCCGCGCCCAGCGCCGGGGCGACTCCCCGAGCATCGGGGTGTGGCCGGGGCTCGGGGTGGTGAGGTGGTGCCAGAAAGCGCGCAGCAGGCGCAGGGCGTGGTGGCGGAGGTCGGTGGCGGTGAGGTTCTTCATCGCGGGCCAGCCTAGGAGGGCCGGCCCGCCCCGGGCGTCGCACTGGAGCGCGAACTTCCGGGGGCTACCCGGGTACGGGGTGATACCCGGGTATGACGGGCGGCGCCTCCGGCGGTCGTACGGGCCGGTGGCGCGGGCCGGTCGTACGGGCCGGTCGTACGAGCCGACGGCGCGGGCCCGGCGGCGGGGGCCCGGCGGCGCGGGCGGGTGCTAGCGCCAGTGTTCGGCCAGGGCGGGGCCGAGCTGGTCGAAGTAGCGGACGATCACGGAGACCATGCCCTCCGGGCCGGCGGGCTCCTGGTCGGGCGTCCAGGACAGGTGCGCGGCGCGCAGCACGCTGCCGAAGACGGCGGCGAGCACGGTGGGGCGCAGGTCCCGGGCGGGGTCGACGCCCTCGCGCTCGGCGAGCACCTGGACGACCAGCCGCTCCTGCTCGGTGACCCGGCGCAGGTGGGCGGCGAGCAGGGTGGGCGTCTCCTCGATCATCCGCATCAGTTCCAGGGCGGTGGTGATCGAGTGCGGGCCGGTGCGCTGTTCGGCGCCGAGTTCGCGCCAGGCCTGGACGATCGAGGCGCGCAGGGCCTGGAGCGGGGTCTCCTCGGCCGGGCGGCGGCGCAGGCACTCGATGAAGTAGTCCTCGGCGTCGGCCATGACGGCGAGCGCGACCTCGTCCTTGTTGGCGAAGTAGCGGAAGAAGGTGCGCTGGGAGACGTCGACGGTGGAGGCGATCTCGTCGACGGTCGTCCGGGCGAAGCCCTGGCCGAGGAAGAGCGCGTGGGCGGCCTGGACCAGGGAGTCCCGGGTCTGCTGCTTCTTGCGCTCACGCAGTCCGGGCGGCCGGCCGGGGTCCTCCGGGCTGCCGGTGGGACGAGGGGGGTGAGCGGCCATGGCGGGGGCCTTCCGGGGCGCGGGGTGGCGGGTGGGAGCACAACCTTAGCGGTCTGACAAATGTCAGTAATGGCCAGAAGTCACTGTTTGCCGAATGTCAGTGGCTGACATAATCTGCCGCGAGTGGCGCCCGTCGGGCCGGGGCACCTGTGGGGACGGGTGGGCCGGGGCGCCACGACCACGTTCCGAACGAGCACGCCCCGGAGGGCCCCGATGAGCCAGTCCGTCGTCAAGAACGCCGAGGCGGACCTGCCGCCGCAGCGCAAGCCGCCGTCCGGGGGTGGTCTCAAGGGGCACCCCTGGCTGACCCTGCTGACCGTCGCGGTCGGCGTCATGATGGTCGCGCTGGACGGCACGATCGTCGCCATCGCCAACCCGGTGATCCAGGAGAAGCTGCACGCGGCGCCCTCCGAGATCCAGTGGGTCACCAGCGGCTACCTGCTCGCCCTGGCGGTGTTCCTGATCACCGCCGGCAAGATCGGCGACCGGTTCGGCCACAAGAACACCTTCCTGGTCGGCGCGGTCGGCTTCGCCGCCACCTCGGCCGCGATCGGCTTCGCGGGCAACATCCAGACCGTGATCGCCTTCCGGGTGCTCCAGGGCCTGTTCGGCGCGCTGCTCCAGCCGGCCGCGCTCGGCCTGCTGCGCGGGGCCTTCCCGGCCGAGAAGCTCAACATGGCGATCGGCATCTGGGGCGGCGTGATCGGCGCCTCCACCGCGGCCGGCCCGATCGTCGGCGGCCTGCTGGTCGAGCACGTCAGCTGGGAGTCGGTGTTCTTCATCAACATCCCGGTCGGCCTGATCGCGCTGGCCCTCGGCCTGTGGATCCTGCGGGACGTGCGGGCCGAGAAGGCCGCCAAGTCCTTCGACGTGCCCGGCATCGTGCTGCTGTCGGTGGGGATGTTCGCGCTCGTCTTCGGCATCATCAAGGCCCCCGAGTGGGGCTGGGGCGACTCGAAGACGCTGCTGTACCTGGGCGGCGCGGTGCTGCTGATGGTGCTCTTCGCGGTCTGGCAGGGCAAGGCGCGGGAGCCGCTGATCCCGCTCAGCCTGTTCCGCTCGGTGCCGCTGTCGGCGGGCGTCCTGCTGATGGTGCTGATGGCCTTCGCGTTCTTCGGCGCGATCTTCTTCGTGACCTTCTACCTGCAGAACGTGCACGGGATGAAGCCGGTCGAGGCCGGCGTCCACCTGCTGCCGATGACCGGCATGATGATCGTCGGCTCCCCGCTGGCCGGCCTCGCGATCGGCAGGCTCGGCCCGCGGATCCCGATCGTGGCCGGCATGCTCATCACCACCACCGCGATGTTCGGCATGTCCACCCTGGACACCGGCTCCGGCACCGGCGTGATGTCGCTCTGGTTCGTCCTGATGGGCCTGGGCATCAGCCCGGTCATGGTCGGCGCCACCGAGGTGATCGTCGGCAACGCCCCGCTGGAGCTGTCCGGCGTGGCCGGCGGACTCCAGCAGTCCGCGATGCAGGTCGGCGGCAGCCTCGGCACCGCGGTGCTGGGCGCGCTGATGGCCGCCAAGGTCGGCGACGCGCTGCCCGGCAACTGGGCCAAGGCGGGCCTGCCGCCGGTCCAGGGCGCCGACGCTGAGGGCCTCAAGCAGGCCGCCCAGCTCGGCATCGCCCCGCCGTCCCCGGCCGGCACCCCGCAGCAGGTGGTGGACGCGATGGCCGGCGCCGTCCACGAGTCCTTCGTCAGCGGCATGTCGCTCGCCTTCGCGGTCGCCGCCGTGGTGGCCTTCGCCGCCGCCGTGCTCGGCCTGCTCACCCGGCGCGGCAGCACCGACGCGGGCCCGGCCGTGCACATCTGACCCGCGCCCGCGCCCGTACCCGCGCCCGCGCCCGCCACGGCCCCGGACTCCACCGAGTCCGGGGCCGTCGTGCTGTCCGGGCGTGGCCGCCCGGCGGGCCCGGTGCTCAGACGCGGGTGAGGGCCACCAGCGGGACCGTCCGGGCCGCCGTGCGGTAGCCCGCGAACTGGGGCTGGGCGGCGATCTGGCGGGCCCAGAGCGCCTCGTGCTCGGCCGGGTCGACGGTGGCCGCCAGGGCCGGGTAGCGCTCCGCGCCGACCTCGACGGTGACCTCGGGGTGGGCGACCAGGTTGCGGTACCAGACCGGGTCCTGCTCGCTGCCGCCGTTGGAGGCGAAGACCACCAGCCGCCCGCCGTCCGTGAGGTGGACCAGCGGGGTGGTGCGCGGCTCGCCGCTGCGGGCGCCGACCACGGTGAGCAGCAGCAGCGGGGCGCCGGCCAGCTCGCCGCCCACCTCGCCCTGCCGGGTGCGGAACTCGGCGATCACGTTCCGGTTGAACTCGCCCGCGCCGTCGGCGGGTTCGGGGTGTCGGTGGTTCACGGTCGGGTTCGTCATGCCGACGACAGTAGGCCCTGACACCGGTGTGAGGCTCCAGTTTTCCGGGTCCGGCCGGCGCCGCCGCCCGTCCGGGACGACACCGGAGGGCGGACGCCGAGGCGCCGCGGGTCGGAGGGCCGACGCCGAAGGGCCGGACCCCCGTACGGGAGTCCGGCCCCTCAGTGCCTGTCAGTGCCTAGCGGGCGATCAGGCCTCGCCGCCGGCGGCGCCCGGGTCGGCCGCGGCCACGTCGAGCAGCTGGTAGCGGTCGATCGCGTCCTTCAGCGCCGAGCGGTCGATCTTGCCCTGCTTGGCGAGCTCGGTGAGCACGCCCAGGACGACCGACTGCGCGTCGATGTGGAAGAAGCGACGGGCCGCGCCGCGGGTGTCGGCGAAGCCGAAGCCGTCGGCGCCCAGCGACTGGTACTGGCCCGGCACCCAGCGGGCGATCTGGTCCGGCACCGCGCGCATCCAGTCGGACACCGCGACGAACGGACCCTCGGCACCCTGGAGCTTCCGGGTGACGTACGGCACGCGCTGCTGCTCCTCGGGGTGCAGCAGGTTGAACTCCTCGGTCTCCACCGCGTCGCGGCGCAGCTCGTTCCAGGAGGTCGCGGACCAGACGTCGGCCTTGACGTTCCACTCCTCGGCGAGGATGCGCTGGGCCTCCAGGGCCCACGGCACGGCCACGCCGGAGGCGAGGATCTGGGCCGGGATCTGGCCGGCGGTGGCCGGCGCGTACCGGTGCAGACCCTTGAGGATGCCCTCGACGTCCACGTTCTCGGGCTCGGCCGGCATCTTGATCGGCTCGTTGTAGACGGTCATGTAGTAGAACACGTCCTCGCCGTGCGGGTGCTCGGCACTGGTGCCGTACATCCGCCGCAGACCGTCCTGGACGATGTGCGCGATCTCGAAGCCGTACGCCGGGTCGTACGCGACGACGCCGGGGTTGGTCGAGGCCAGCAGGTGCGAGTGGCCGTCGGCGTGCTGCAGGCCCTCACCGGTCAGGGTGGTGCGGCCGGCGGTGGCGCCGATCACGAAGCCGCGGGCCAGCTGGTCGGCCATCTGCCAGAACTGGTCGCCGGTGCGCTGGAACCCGAACATCGAGTAGAAGACGTACACCGGGATCAGCGGCTCGCCGTGGGTGGCGTAGGAGGAGCCGGCGGCGATCAGCGAGGCGGTGCAGCCCGCCTCGGAGATGCCGTCGTGCAGCATCTGGCCGGTCGGCGACTCCTTGTAGGCCAGCAGCAGGTCGCGGTCGACCGACTCGTAGGTCTGGCCCAGCGGGTTGTAGATCTTCGCCGACGGGAAGAGCGAGTCCATGCCGAAGGTGCGGTACTCGTCGGGCGCGATCGGCACGAAGCGGTTGCCGATGCCCTTGTCCCGCATGAGGTCCTTGAGCACCCGGACGAACGCCATGGTGGTGGCGATGGTCTGGTTGCCGGACCCCTTCTTGACCGCCTTGTACGCGTCGTCGCCGGGCAGCTCCAGCGGACGCGGACGCACCTTGCGGGTGGGCACGTAGCCGCCCAGCTCGCTGCGGCGGTCGTGCATGTACTGGATCTCTTCCGAGTCGCGGCCCGGGTGGTAGTAGGGCGGGTAGCCCTCGTCGAGCTGCTTGTCGGTGATCGGCAGGTGCAGCCGGTCGCGGAAGCGCTTCAGGTCCTCGACCGTCAGCTTCTTCATCTGGTGGGTGGCGTTGCGGCCCTCGAAGTTGGGGCCCAGCGTCCAGCCCTTGACCGTCTGGGCGAGGATGACCGTCGGCTGGCCCTTGTGCTCGCGGGCCGCCTTGAACGCCGCGTAGATCTTCTTGTGGTCGTGGCCGCCGCGACCCAGGTGCTGGATCTGCTGGTCGGTCATGTTCTCGACCATGGCGCGCAGACGGAGGTCGCCGCCGAAGAAGTGGTCGCGGATGTACTGGCCGGTCTCGGTCGCGTAGGTCTGGAACTGGCCGTCCACCGTGGTGTTCAGCTTGTTGACCAGGACGCCGTCGCGGTCCTGCGCGAGCAGCGGGTCCCAGCTGCGGTCCCAGACCAGCTTGATCACGTTCCAGCCGGCGCCCCGGAACTGGGACTCCAGCTCCTGGATGATCTTGCCGTTGCCGCGGACCGGGCCGTCCAGGCGCTGGAGGTTGCAGTTGACCACGAAGGTCAGGTTGTCCAGGCCCTCGCGGGCGGCCAGGGAGAGCTGGCCGAGCGACTCGGGCTCGTCCATCTCGCCGTCGCCGAGGAAGGCGTACACCTGCGAGTCGGAGGTGTCCTTGATCCCGCGGTGCTCCAGGTAGCGGTTCATCCGGGCCTGGTAGATCGCGCCGAGCGGGCCGAGGCCCATCGAGACGGTCGGGAACTCCCAGAAGTCCGGCATCAGCCGCGGGTGCGGGTAGCTGGACAGGCCGTACGGGGCCTTCGACTTCTCCTGGCGGAACGCGTCGAGCTGCTGCTCGGACAGTCGGTCCAGCAGGAAGGCGCGGGCGTAGATGCCGGGGGAGGCGTGGCCCTGGAAGAAGATCTGGTCGCCGGACTCGCCCTCGGCGTCCTTGCCGCGGAAGAAGTAGTTGAAGCCGACGTCGTAGAGCGACGCGGAGGAGGCGAAGGTGGCGATGTGGCCACCGACGCCGATGCCGGGGCGCTGTGCCCGGGAGACCATGACGGCCGCGTTCCATCGCGTCGCGTTCAGGATCTTGCGCTCGATCTCCTCGTTGCCGGGGAAGAACGGCTCGTCCTTGGTGGCGATGGTGTTGACGTAGTCCGTGCTGCGCATCTCGGGCACGGCGACACGCTTCTCGCGGGCGCGCTCGATCAGCCGCAGCATCAGGTAACGGGCACGCTCACGCCCCCGCTCGTCGATGGCCGCATCGAGCGACTCCAGCCATTCCGCGGTCTCCTCGGGATCGAAGTCCGGGACCTGACTCGGAAGGCCGCCAATGATGATCGGGTTGCGATCGGATCCGGAAGCCACGCTGTTCCTTCACTGTCGGTCGAAACTGAGGTGTGTCGCGCCGCCTCCATCGTGCTACCGCGTTCGGAGATCCGTCATCTCTACCGATCGGTAACCGATCCGCCCGGTGGGCGGTCCGGTCTGGTGGTGCACGGCGCGGGCGTGTCCGTCCGCTCCGCACACCCCCGGGTGTTACGAAAAGAGGTGGTCCGACCTGGTGTCCCGTCCGCCCGATGGCGGGCGGCCGGGGTGAGGGCCAACAGGAGACTCTACGCCCGCGCACGCGCGGACCCCGAATGCCGTTCGCATCTCGGGCACACGTACGGCCTGTGGGCCGGGACCACCCGAAGCATCCTTGTCCCATGCAGAGAAGGGCAAATCGGTGTGATTCGCGCCACGCCCGACGGCGTGTCCCGGTGCGACACGTCAACCTTTGGGGGGGATCGGGGGTCGGGTACTTGCGCGAACCGCCGCGCCCGTGTGGACTACGGCCACAGCCCCGGCATGGATGCCGGGCCGAATACTGGAGGTTATTCCCGTGAGCGCGACCGCGGACCCCGCGGACAAGTCCAACCCGGCGAGCCGTCTCAACTTCGAGAGCGGCCAGATCGTCCAGGAGCTCGGGTTCGACGAAGACACTGACCAGGATCTCCGCGAGGGCATCGAGGAGATCACCGGGACGGATCTCGTCGACGAGGACTACGACGACGTCGCGGACGCCGTCCTGCTGTGGCACCGCGACGACGACGGGGACCTCACCGACTCCCTCGTCGACGCGCTGGAGTACCTCGCCGAGGGCGGCGTCATCTGGCTGCTGACCCCCAAGACCGGGCGGGACGGCCACATCGAAGCCTCGGACATCAACGAGGCGGCGCGGACGGCGGGTCTCTCGCAGACCAGCTCGATCAACATCGCCAAGGACTGGGCGGCCACCCGGCTCGCCACCAAGTCGACGGCGAAGCCGGCCGCCGGCAAGCGCTGAACGGGTTCTGAAGCCCCGCCCCGGGCCCCGTCGGAGTCACCTCCGGCGGGGCCCGACGCATGCCGGGGGTCCGGCCCCGCCCGGTCCTGCCCGGTCCGCGACTGGTCCCCGTCCGGCCCCTGTGCGGCCTTTCGCCCGGTCGCTGCCCCCGGCCGCCGGCCCCGGCCGAACGGACGGCGGGGCGTTCGCCCAGGGCGAACGCGGAGGGTGCCCGGCGGCCCCGCCTCATCCGTTCGGCCGAACGTCCGTAAGCGAATGCGAGGATGTGGCCTGCTGCGCCCGCCGCGCGGCGCGGTCGCGTCAGAAAGGTCCCGCTCATGGCCATCGAGGTCGGCACCCAGGCTCCGGACTTCGAGCTCAACAACCAGCACGGCGAGACGGTCCGGCTCGCCGACTTCCGCGGCGGGAAGAACGTCGTCCTGGTCTTCTACCCGTTCTCCTTCACCGGCGTCTGCACCGGCGAGCTGGGGGCGATCCAGCGCGAGCTGGCCGGGCTGCAGAACGACGGGGTGCAGGTGCTCGGCCTCTCCTGCGACTCGCAGTTCTCCCAGCGCGTCCTCGCCGACCGGGAGGGCCTGGAGTTCCCGCTGCTCGCCGACTTCTGGCCGCACGGCGAGGTCGCCCGTGCCTACGGCGTCCTCGACGAGGAGCGGGGCTGCCCGCTGCGCGGCACCTTCGTGATCGACACGGCGGGCACGGTGCGCTGGAGCGTCGTCAACGGCCTCCCGGACGCCCGGGACGAGCAGGAGTACCTGAAGGTCCTCGCCGGGCTCTGAGCCCCGCGCCGGAGCCGCCCGGCGGCCGTCCCGGACCGGTGCCCGCACCCGCCCGGCCGGGTATCGAACGGTCGTGTCCGACCCGATCACGGGTGCGGACGGGAACCGCGTACTACGCTCGGGCCGTTGGCGGGGTGGGGCGCGGGAGCGATTCGGCTCCCGGGTCCCGGACCGCACCACCGGGGGCACCACTGGACGTGCCTCCCGATTCTTGGAGGACACGTGGGAGTCAGCCTCAGCAAGGGCGGCAACGTCTCGCTCACCAAGGAGGCGCCCGGGCTCACGGCCGTGGTCGTCGGCCTGGGCTGGGACGTCCGGACCACCACCGGTGCGGACTTCGACCTGGACGCCAGCGCCCTGCTCTGCAACGCCCAGGGCAAGGTCGCCTCGGACGGCAACTTCGTGTTCTTCAACAACCTGAAGAGCCCGGACGGCTCGGTCGAGCACACCGGCGACAACCTCACCGGCGAGGGCGAGGGCGACGACGAGGCGATCAAGGTCAACCTGGCCGGCGTCCCGGCGGACGTGGAGAAGATCGTCTTCCCGGTGTCGATCTACGACGCCGAGAACCGCGGCCAGAACTTCGGCCAGGTCCGCAACGCGTTCATCCGCGTGGTCAACCAGGCCGACAACGCCGAGCTGGCCCGCTACGACCTCTCCGAGGACGCCTCCACCGAGACCGCGATGGTCTTCGGCGAGCTGTACCGCAACGGCGGCGAGTGGAAGTTCCGCGCCATCGGCCAGGGCTACGCCTCCGGCCTGCGCGGCATCGCACAGGACTTCGGCGTCAACGTCTGAGCACCCGTCGGCGCCCTCGGCGCCGCCCGCGCGTCGCTCCCGGGGCGGCCCCGGACCTCTTCGGTCCGGGGC
>NZ_JBHTRF010000058.1:0-55179 GCF_042796115.1 Kitasatospora sp. NPDC056446
GCAGGACTGACGCGGCAGCCAGCCACGGACAGGACTTGCAATCAAAGCCCCAGGATCGAGTGACAAGCTCGGTCCATCAGGGCCGAGAACTTGACGAACCCTCATCCTGGGACGGCCGCTGCCACTGCCGCAAAGGGTTTTCGACCGGCCCCGGGGTGCGTGGTGGTGGTGCGGGACGGTCCACCGCGCCCGGGCGCGGTTCACCAGCGGCTGATCGAGGGCGCCGAGGTCAGCCGCCCGGCGAGGTCGGCGAGCCGGCCCAGGGCGGAGCGCCGGCCGGCCGGCTCCCCGGCGGCCGCGCTGACCAGGTGCTGGGCGAGGTCGAACGGCTCCTCGGCGGCGGTGCCGACGGCCAGCCGCTCGTGCGCGAGCGCGCCGAGGTCGCCGGCCCCGGCGTCGGCGGCGCCGTCCAGCGCCAGCACGGTCGCGCCCTGCCGCCGGGCGTCCCGCACCCGCTCCAGCAGCGGGGCACCGGCCGCGCCGGGGGCCACCACCAGGACGGTGGCGCCGCGCCCGGCCCCGGCGAGCCGGCGCAGGCCGTGCGCCAGGTGGGCCGGGGCACCGGCCGGCGGGCGGTGCCGCAGCAGGGTCGGCGCCAGCCGGGGCACGGCCGACCAGGCCGCCTCGTCGTCCAGGTGGGCCGCCAGGTGCCAGGGCTCGTACGCCTCGGTGCCGACCAGCAGCAGCCCGCCCGCACCGCGCCGTTCCACCGAGCGCCGCAGCGAACCGCCGAAGCCGCCGACCGCCTCCAGCCAGCCGGTGCCCGCCAGCCGCTCCCGGAGTGCCGAAACTCTCACCGCGTCCATGCGGGCCAGGATGTCGCGCCGGGCCCGGGGTTTGACAGGATCGGCCCATGACTTCCCTCGAATCAGCGACAAACCCGGCCCATGAACTGCCGGACGTCTCGCAGCTGGTGGTCGGTGTCCTCGGCGGCACCGGCGACCAGGGGCGGGGCCTGGCCCTGCGGCTGGCCAAGGCCGGCCAGCAGGTGATCATCGGCTCCCGCGACGCCGCCCGGGCCGAGGCCTCGGCCGCCGAACTCGGCCTCGGCGTGCGCGGCGCCGACAACGCCGCCGTCGCCCGGGAGAGCGACGTGGTGATCATCGCGGTGCCGTGGGACGGCCACGCCGCCACCCTCACCGCGCTGCGCGAGGAACTCGCCGGCAAGATCGTCGTCGACTGCGTCAACCCGCTCGGCTTCGACAAGCAGGGCGCGTACGCGCTGAAGCCGGAGGAGGGCAGCGCCGCCCAGCAGGCCGCCGCGCTGCTCCCGGACTCCCGGGTCACCGCCGCCTTCCACCACCTCTCGGCGGTGCTGCTGCAGGACGAGTCGGTGGAGTCGATCGACACCGACGTCATGGTCCTGGGCGACGAGCGGGCCGCCACCGACGTCGTACGGGCCCTGGCCGCCCGGATCCCCGGCATGCGCGGCATCTTCGCGGGCCGGCTGCGCAACGCCCACCAGGTCGAGTCGCTGGTGGCCAACCTGATCTCGGTCAACCGCCGCTACAAGGCCCACGCGGGCCTGCGGATCACCGACGTGTGATCCGCAGCCGCGTCGTGTCGACCTCACCCCCAGGCCCTCTCTTCCGGATCCTGACGGGCGCGCGACGCCGGGCATCCCGCCTGGACGCACCGGCGAATCGTCCAAGTACGACCCAGTACGAGGGCGATCCGCCGGCACGCCCAGCCGGGCGCCCAACGCCGCGCGCTGATCCGACAGACCCGAAAGAGAGGGCCTGGACCCGTTCCGGAGGTGAGGTCGGCGACAATGGGTGCCGGCCGCACCCCGGCCGGCCGCACCCGCCGCTAGGAGCCCTCCGCCATGCCCCGCACGTCCCTGCTCGCCCTGATCGTCGTCGTCCTCGCGCTGGCGGCCGCCGTGTTCTCGCTGACCCAGGGCCTCTGGCTGGGGCTGATCTGGCTGCCGCTGGCCGGTGTGGCGAGCAACGTGGTGTGGCTGAACCGCCGCCGGGAGAAGCTGGCCGAGGCCGCCGCAGCCGCCGCGGCCGAGTAGGTCCGGCCCCGACGGCCCCGGGGAACGGCTCCCGGCGAACGGCCCCGGACCGGCTAGTTGTTCCAGAAGCGGAACAGCGAGTAGCCCAGGCCGGCGACCCGGCCGTCCACCCCGAACAGCTCCATCATCCCGTGCAGCGCGTCGAAGAAGACCTGGTTGACCTGGGGCTGCCACAGCAGCGCGAACACCGCCAGCATCCCGTACGGCGCGAACGGCTCGACCGCGCGCTTGGTCTTGGCGGACAGCCACGGCTCGACGATCCCGTAGCCGTCGAAGCCGGGCACCGGGAGCAGGTTCAGCAGTGCGGCGCTGAGCTGGAGCAGGCCGAGGAAGGCCATCGCGCACTCGATCGGCTTGTACGGGACGACGCCGTAGGCCCAGACGTACACCCCGTCGCTGCCGTGCAGCCACCCCGCGCCGACCGGGATCAGCAGCACCGCCGCGATCAGCAGGTTGACCAGCGGGCCGGCCGCCGAGACCAGGCTGTGCTTGAGCCGGCCCTGGATCCGGTGCCGCTCGATCCAGACCGAGCCGCCGGGCAGGCCGATGCCGCCGAGGATCACGAAGACGATCGGCAGCACGAAGCTGAGCAGCACGTTGGTGTACTTCAGCGGGTTGAGCGTGAGGTAGCCCTTGGCGCCGACGGTGATGTCGCCGCCGTGCAGCGCGGTGCGCGCGTGGGCGTACTCGTGCAGGCAGAGCGAGACCATCCAGCCCGAGACCACGAACAGGAAGACCCCGAACGCGCTGTTCCCGTAGTCGGCGTACACGGCCCAGGAGGAGGTGCCGAGTATGGCGAGGAGCACCCAGAACACCGGGCTGATCCGGCGGTCCTCGCTGCGGGGGCGCGGCGTGGCGGCGAAGGTCATGGTGGGGGTGCTCCGTGGGCAGAGGTCGAGGGGACGCGGGTCGGGGTCGATCATGCCGGGCGGTCCGGGGGCCGGACAAGCCGCTCCGGGTGAACGTCCGAACTTCCGGCCGCGTTCCGGCGCGCCTTCGTCCGGCGCGCGCGGCTCCGTCGCACGTCGGATCGGCCGGGGGGCCGCACGGGCCGTCGCCCGCACGGCGACCGCACGGCGACCGCGCGGCGCCCGCGCACAATTGTGCGGCCGGACCCCCGCCGATCGACCAGAATGGACCGGTGCACTACGGAATCCTCGGGACGACCACGGCCCACCACGACGACGGAACTCCGGTGCTGCTCGGCGGCGCCCGGTTGCGGGCCCTGCTCGCCGCGCTGGCCCTGCGGCAGGGCCGCCCGGTGCCGGCCGACCTGCTGGTGGACGAGGTGTGGGACGCCGAGCCGCCGCAGGACTCCTCCGCCGCGCTGCAGACCCTGGTCGGCCGGCTGCGCCGCACCATCGGCCGGGACGAGGTCGGCTCCGGCCCGGCCGGGTACTGGCTGACCGGCCCGGGCACCGACCTCGCCGACTTCCAGCGGCTGAGCACCGAGGGCCGCCGCGCCCTGGACGCCGGGGACCACGCGCTGGCCGCCGAGCGGCTGCGCGCCGCCCTGGCGCTGTGGCGCGGCCCCGCCCTCGCCGACCTGCCGGACCGCACCGGCCCGGCCGCCCGGCTGGAGACCCAGCGCGAGGAGGCCCGCCGCCACCGGATCACCGCCGACCTCGGGCTCGGCCGGGCCGCCGAGCTGCTCGCCGAGCTCACCGAGCTGTGCGAACGGCAGCCGCTGGACGAGCCGCTCCAGCTGCTGATGCTCCGGGCGCTGCACGAGAGCGGACGGACGGCCGAGGCGCTGCGCCACTACGAGCGGACCAGGCGCGCCCTGGCCGACGAGCTCGGCGTCGACCCCGGCCGCCGACTCCAGTCCCTCTACGGCGAGTTGCTCGCCCCGGCAGCCCCGGCAGCCCCGGCAGCCCCGGCAGCCCCGGCGGCCCCGGCGGCGGATGACGCCCCGCCGGCGGAGCCGGTCCGGGCCGCGCCCGCCCCCCAGCTCCCGCGCGCGGGCGGCAATCTGCGCGGACGGCTGACCAGCTTCGTCGGCCGGGAGGCCGATCTCGCCGCGCTGCGCGAACTGGTGACGGACCGTCGGCTGGTGACCCTGATCGGCCCCGGTGGTTCCGGCAAGACCAGCCTCTCGGTCGAGGCGGGCCGGGCCGAGCAGTCCGCCGGGACCTGGCCGGACGGCGTCTGGGTGGCCGAACTCGCCCCGCTGGAGAGCCCGGAGGCGGTGCCCGCCGCGGTGGTCTCCGCGCTCGGCCTGCGCGACATCGTCCTGCACACCACCGGCATCGTCGCCGAGGTGATCGACAAACGGGTCGAGGACCCGGTGCGCCGGCTGGTCGAGCACTGCGGCCACCGCCGGATGCTGCTCGTCCTGGACAACTGCGAGCACCTGGTCCAGGCCGCCGCCGACCTCGCCGACGTGCTGCTCGCCGAGTGCCCGGGGCTGACCGTGCTCGCCACCAGCCGCGAGCCGCTCGGCGTGCCCGGCGAGACGGTGCTGCCGGTCGAGCCGCTGCCCGACCCGGTCGCGCTGCGGCTGTTCGCCGAGCGCGCCGCCACCGCCCGCCCCGGCTTCGACCCGCAGGGCGACCCGGAGGCCTGCGCCGAGATCTGCCGCCGCCTGGACGGGCTGCCGCTGGCCATCGAACTGGCCGCCGCCCGGCTGCGGGTGATGACGGCACGCCAGATAGCCGACCGGCTGGACGGCCGCTTCGCCCTGCTCACCGCGGGCAGCCGCACCCTGCTGCCGCGCCAGCAGACCCTGCGCGCGGTGGTCGACTGGAGCTGGGACCTGCTGGGCAAGCGGGAGCGGGCGGTGCTGCGCCGGCTCTCGGTGTTCTCCGGCGGCTGGCAGCTGGAGGACGCCGAGGCGGTCTGCGCCGACGGCACCGACGTCGCCCCCGGGGAGGTCGCCGACCTGCTGCTGTCGCTGGTCGACAAGTCCCTGCTGGTCGCCGACCTGGACGGGGCCAGCCTGCCGCGCTACCGGATGCTGGAGACCATCCACGAGTACGCGACCGAGCGCCTCGCCGGGTCCGCCGCCGAGCGCGCCGCCACCGGGGCCCGGCACCTGGCGCACTTCCGCGCCCTGGTCGCCGAGGCGGACCAGAACGTCCACGGCCCCCGGCAGCTGCACTGGCTGGCGGTGCTGGAGCGCGAGCAGGACAACATCCGGGCGGCGCTGCGCCGGGCCGTCGACCTGGGCGACGAGCAGCAGGCGCTGGTCCTCTCGATCGGCATGAGCTGGTACTGGTCGCTGCGCAGCTACAGCATGGAGGCCCGCGGCTGGTACCACGCGGTCGCCGCCCTGGGCCCGGACCCGCTGGGCCCGGACGTCCCGCCGCCGGTGCCGCTGGAGCACGGCGTGCTGGCGTACGGCGTGCCGATGCCCGAGGGCGTGGTGGAGGAGGCCCGCCGGCTGCTGGCGATCCACCGGCTGATCGGGATGTTCGAGGGCAACGTGGACGTGCACGAGGACCGGGGGGTGGTCGCGGCGGCCCAGCGGCTGCTGGAGGTCTACGGCCCGGAGCTGCCGCAGTCCTACCGGTTCCCGGCGCTGATGCGGGTGTTCGGCGCCTTCCTGGCCGGCCGGCTGGAGCTGATGAAGGACCTGCTGGACGACGCGGTCCGCGGCTGCGAGGAGCACGGCGGGCCGGGCGACCTCGCCTTCATCCTCCAGGTCAGGGCCCGGATGATGAACGACTGGCCGAGCGGCGCGGAGCAGGGCCTGCTGGACGGCGAGCGCTCGCTGGAGCTGTTCGAGCGGGCCGGCGACCTGTGGGGGGTCTCCCAGGCGCTGTCCGCGCACGGCGAGAGCCTGGCCAACCGGGGCGACTGGGAGGCCGCCGCGGCCGCGTACACCCGGGCGATCGAGCTGGCGGAGGAGCTGGGGGCGCCGCAGGAGGTGCCGATCCTGCGGGTGCAGCTGGGGACCGTCCTGCTGGAGCAGGACATGGACCACGGCGAGCGGATCGTCCGGGAGGCGCTCGCCTCCATCGAGTCCCCGAGCGCCGACCAGTCCACCACCGGCGCCCTGATGTTCGGCCACCTGACGCTCTGCGGCATCCGGACCCACCGCGGCGAGTACGAGGCGGCCCTGGCCGAGCTGGACGCGCTCGACACGGTCAAGACGACCGGCTTCGGGCTGGGCATCATGGAGGGCCTGCTGCTGAGCGCCCGGGGCTGGATCACCGCCCGGGCCGGAGATCCGGAGGCGGGCCTCGCCATGCTGCGCGAGGGCCGTCGGCGGCTGCGGGCGGTCACGGTGGCGAACGGCTTCGCCGAGCACATGACGGTCATGGTGGTGCCCGCGGTGACGGCGGTGCTGGGCGCCATCGCCGAGCGGGACGGGGACCTGGACAAGGCCCGGTCGGCGGCGCTGCTGATCGGCGCGCACCTCAGCCTGCACGGTCCGAAGGGCGGCTACCTGGACCGCCTGGAGCGCGCCCGTTCGGCCGACCTGCTGCGGGGGCTGCTCGGCGAGGCCGCGTTCGAGGAGGCCCACGCCCGCGGTCTCGCGATGGCCCCGGAGGGGGTCCACGAGCTGATCACGGAGCTGCTCGGCGAGCGCTGAGGGCCCGGCCGGCCGGTGCCCGTCCCTGGTCACCGGCCCACCGGGCCCGTACGACGGCCGGCGCCTGTCCCGGGCGGCCGGGCCGTCCCCCTGTCCGCCGGTCCGCCCCGGGGGAGGTCCGGCGGGGGTCCGGGTCAGGTCCGCTTGCGGAAGCGGGCCACCGCGAGCGGGGCGAAGACGGCGGTGACGGTGGCGGACCAGACCAGCACGATCGTCACCGGGTGGGCCAGCGCCCCCTCGCCGTTCAGCAGGGCGCGGGAGGCGTCGGCCAGCGCGGACAGCGGGTTGACCTTGGTGAAGGTCTGGAGCCAGCCCGGCATGGTGTCGGTCCTGGCGAAGATCGAGCTGCCGAACTGCATCGGCATCAGGACCAGCATGGACACGCCCTGGACGGCCTGGGCGCTGCGCAGCGCCATGCCCAGCAGCATCGAGATCCAGACGATCGACATGCCGAACACCAGGGCCAGGCCGATCGTGGCCAGCACCTCCAGCGGCCCGGTCTTCACCTCGAAGCCGATGCACATCGCGAAGCCGATCAGGATCGCGAAGGAGAGCAGCCCCCGGAGGGTCTCGGCGACGATCTTGGAGAGCAGTACGGAGGCCCGGCCGATCGGCAGGGTCCGGAACCGGTCCATCACCCCGGTCTGGAAGTCGCTGTTGAGGCCGGTGCCGACGGCCATCGCGAGGGTGAGGCCGGTCTGTCCGAGCAGGCCGGGGATCAGGTACTGCTTGTAGGTGTCCTGGTCGCCGGCCATCGCTCCGCCGAAGACGTAGACGAACAGGACGGTGAAGACGATCGGCATCAGCACGGCGTCGAACATCGACTCCGGGTCGGCCTTGATCCGCATCAGGTTGCGCCGGGTCAGCGCGCCGACGTGGCGCAGGGCGCCCGCCGGGCCGATCCGGGTGTCCTGCACCGGGGCGGCGGGGGAGAGCGTGGCGGTGGTCATGCGACGGGCTCCTTGGCGGGGCTGGGGGCGGCGTCCGCGGCGGCGGGCTTGCCGGTGATGGAGAGGAAGACCTCGTCGAGGCTGGGCACCTTGGTGTCGATGCCGGCGATCGCGAAGCCGCGGCCGCCGAGCACGCCGATCACGGCGGTCAGCTGCTCGTCGCCGACGATCGGGACCGCGAGCAGACCGGTGTCGGCGGAGTAGGTGGCGGTGGTGAGCCCGTTGTCGTGCAGGCTGCGGGCCATCAGGGGCAGCTCGGCCGGGTCGGCCGGGCGGATCTGCAGGGTCCGGCCGCCGACCTTGGCCTTGAGGTCCTCGACCAGGCCGTTGGCGATCACCCTGCCGCGGTCGATGACGGTCAGCTCGCTCGCGAGCTGCTCCGCCTCCTCCATGTACTGGGTGGTGAGCAGCACGGTGCTGCCCTCGGCGACCATCCGCTGCACCTCGTCCCAGACCTCGTTGCGGGTCCGCGGGTCCAGGCCGGTGGTGGGCTCGTCCAGGTAGAGCACCCGGGGGCGGCCGATCATGCTGGCGGCCAGGTCGAGGCGGCGGCGCATGCCGCCGGAGTAGGTCTTGGCGGTCCGCTTGGCGGCCTCGGTGAGGGAGAAGCGCTCCAGCAGCTCGGTCGCGCGGGCCTTGGCCTCGCGGCGGGAGAGGTCGAGCAGCCGGCCGATCAGGTAGAGGTTCTCGTACCCGGAGAGCAGTTCGTCGACCGAGGCGTACTGGCCGGTGAGGCCGATGGTGCGGCGCAGCTGCCTGGGCTGGCGCAGGACGTCGTAGCCGCCGACGAACGCGGTGCCGGCGTCCGGCTTGATCAGCGTGGAGAGGACCCGGACCAGGGTGGTCTTGCCCGCGCCGTTGGGGCCGAGCACCCCGAGGACGGTGCCCTCCCTGACGGTGAGGTCGACCCCGTCGAGCGCCTTGGTGGCGCCGTAGTGCTTGACGATGCCGCGGACCTCGACTGCGTTGCCCGCGCTGGTGTCCCGGTCGTTCCGGGCGGTGGGGATTCGTGTCATGACCCCAGGTTGTCCGCCCGGGCTGTCAGCCCCCTGTCAGCCGGGCGGCGGCCCGGGCGGCGTGCTGTCACGGCGCTGTCGCGGTGCTGTCAGCGCGGCCCGCGGGACGACGGCGGCCCCGCTCCGGCAGGTCGGAGCGGGGCCGGTCGGAGCGGGCCGCGCGGCGTCAGTGGAAGGTGTGCTCCTCCGCCGGGAAGGCGCCGCCGCGGACGTCCTCGGCGAAGGCCCGGGCGGCGTCGCCCAGGACGGTCCGCAGGTCGGCGTACTGCTTGACGAACTTGGGCACCCGGCCGGCCGTCATGCCGGCCATGTCGGTCCAGACCAGCACCTGGGCGTCGGTGTCGGGACCGCCGCCGATGCCGACGGTCGGGATCGACAGCTGCTCGGTGACCTGGGCGGCCAGCTCGGCCGGTACCGCTTCCAGCACCACCGAGAAGGCGCCCGACTGCTGGACGGCCTTGGCGTCGCGCAGCAGCTGGTGCGCCGCCTCGTCGCCGCGGCCCTGGACCGGGTAGCCGCCGAAGGCGTGCACGGACTGCGGGGTGAGGCCGATGTGGGCCATCACCGGGATGCCGGCCTCGACCAGCAGCTCGATCGAGCGGGCGCTGCGCTCCCCGCCCTCCAGCTTGACCGCGCCGACCCCGGCCTCCTTCATCAGCCGGGCCGCGTTGTGCATGGCCTGCGCGGGGGACTCCTGGTACGAGCCGAACGGCAGGTCGGCGACGATCATGGACCGCTTGGTGCCGCGGACGACGGCGGCGGAGAGCATCACCATCTGATCCATGGTCACCGGGACGGTGGTCTCGTAGCCGAGGTGGCAGTTGCCCGCCGAGTCGCCGACCAGCAGCACCGGGATGCCGGCCTCGTCGAACACGCCCGCGGTCAGGGCGTCGTAGGCGGTGAGCATCGACCACTTCTCGCTGCGCTGCTTGGCTGCGGCGAGGTCGCGGACGGTGATGCGGCGGTTGGTGACCCCACCGTAGAGGGTGGCGGTCGACGCCTGGTTCTGGGCAGGCGAAGGCGAAGAAGCGTTCATCGAACGGACTCCTGAAGGGTTGTCGTCTCGTGGCGCCGTGCGGCGTCCCCGGATCACCTCCATGCTTGCACGCCCCGGGGCGCGCGCAAAGAGGCGTGCGTTCGTCCCGGTGCGATCCGTGACACACCCGTGCCCGGAGGTCGCGCCGGAGGCCGCGGTCTTTGCCTCCCGTTTACGAAACGGAGTCGTCTCGTATCGTATTCACCGCTACTCTGGTGCGGGGCTTACGAGACGTTTGCGGCTCGGAATTGCCCGCCAGTGCCACGCCAACACGGACGGGAAGACCAATGACCACCGCAGCCGCGCCACCCCGCGTGCCGGAAGCCATCCACCGCCGGCGCTGGGCGATCCTCTGCACCCTGGTGCTCGCCCTGCTCGTCGTCGTGCTCGACAACTCGATCCTCAACGTCGCGATGAAGACCATCGCGACCCCCGCTCCGGTCGGCATCGGCGCCACCCAGAGCGACCTGGAGTGGTCGATCAACTCCTACACCCTGGTGTTCGCCGGGCTGCTCTTCACCGCGGGCCTGCTCGGCGACCGGTTCGGCCGCAAGCTCGCGCTGATGGCCGGCATGGTGGTCTTCGGCATCGCCTCGCT
This sequence comes from Kitasatospora sp. NPDC056446, assembly GCF_042796115.1. Classification (NCBI taxonomy): domain Bacteria; kingdom Bacillati; phylum Actinomycetota; class Actinomycetes; order Kitasatosporales; family Streptomycetaceae; genus Kitasatospora; species Kitasatospora sp. NPDC056446. The sequence goes on from NZ_JBHTRF010000058.1 coordinate 10,155, forward strand.
GCTGTCGGCGATGGCCGGCTCGCCCGGCGAACTCATCGGCTTCCGTGCCCTGATGGGCGTCGGTGCCGCCCTCGCGATGCCCGCCACGCTGGCGATCATCATGAACGTCTTCGAGCGCGAGGAGCAGCCCAAGGCGATCGGCATCTGGGCCGGCGCGGTCGGCCTGGCCATCGCCATCGGCCCGATCACCGGCGGCCTGCTGATCGAGCACTTCTGGTGGGGCTCGGTCTTCCTGATCAACGTCCCGATCGTGGTCGTCGCGGTGATAGCGATGGCGGTCCTGGTGCCGGAGTCCAAGGACCCCAGCCCGGGCAAGCTGGACCCGGTCGGCGTGCTGCTGTCGATCATCGGCCTGGTCGCGCTGATCTACGGCATCATCAAGGGCGGCGAGCTGGCCGACTTCACCGCCGCCGGGGCCTGGGTGCCCACCCTGGTGGGCGTGGTCGCGCTGGCCGCCTTCGTCTGGTTCGAGCGCCGCACCCCGTTCCCCGCGCTGGACGTCACCTGGTTCCGCAACAAGGTGTTCAGCGCCTCCGTGGTGGTCGTCGGCGTGATCTTCTTCGCGCTGATGGGCGTCTCCTTCTTCGGCGTCTTCTACATCCAGAGCGTGCGCGGCTACAGCGCGCTGCAGGCCGGTCTGCTGATGCTGCCGCTGGCCGTCGCCCAGCTGCTGTGCGCGCCGAGGGCCCGGCTGGTCGTCGACCGCATCGGCGTCGCCGCCACCGCGGCCGGCGGCATGGTGCTGGTCGCGCTCGGCTTCGTCGGCTACGCCGTGCTGACCGCCACCACCCCGATCTGGGTGCTGATCGTGCTCGGCCTGGTGATGGGCGCCGGCATGGCGCACGTCATGCCGCCGGTCACCGTCGCGATCATGGGCTCGCTGCCCCGCGAGAAGGCCGGCGCCGGATCGGCCGTCAACAACACCTTCCGCCAGGTCGGCGGCTCGCTCGGCGTCGCCGTGCTCGGCGCGGTGCTCTCCACCGTCTACCGCGACGGGATGTCCGACACGCTGAACCAGCTGCCCGAGAACCTGCGCGACAAGGCCGGCGAGTCGCTGGAGGCCACCCTGGCCATCGCCGACCGGATCCCGGGCGGCCAGGCCCTGGTCACCCCGGCGAACGACTCCTTCATCCACGCCATGCACGTGGTCGCCGGGCTCTCGGTGGGCATCTCGCTGGTCGGCGCGCTGGTCGCCTGGTTCCTGCTGCCGCGCCGCTCGGCCGCCCCCGCCGGCCCGGCCCCCGCGCAGCCGGACGCGACCCGCGCGACCGCGGCCGCCGACGCCTGACCGCCGCACGCACCGGCCGGCCCGGTCGGCCGCCCGGCGCCTCGGGCCCCTGAGCGACAATGGCCCTGCCACCCGGTGCACCCGGGCGGCAGGGCCTCGGCCCGGCGGCGGGCTCCCACCCGCCGCCCGGACCACCGACGACACGGACCGCGCCCGCGCCCGGGCACAGCGAGGGAGAACAGCGGGGATGAGGACGGACACCCGGACCGCCGACACCGGGCAGGACCACGCCGCCGACACCGGCCGGTCCGGCGCCGCCGCACGCCGCGGCCGACCCCGCAGCGAGGCCGCCGAACAGGCCATCTTCACCGCGGTGGAGGACCTGATGGCGGGCGGCACCACCATGTCCGAGCTCACCATCGAGGGCATCGCGACCGCCGCCGGCGTCGGCAAGGCCACCATCTACCGGCGCTGGCCCAACAAGGAGGCCCTGCTGGTCGACGTGGTCGGCAAGCTGGAGGTCCCGATGCCCGAGCCGACCGGCCTCGGCGCGCGGGCCGACCTGGTCGAGATGATCGACTACATGCGCCGGCGCGGGCTCGCCAAGCGCACCCGCTGGGTCCTCAAGGCCGCCCTGGGCGAGATGCACAGCCTGCCCGAGCTGCACAACGCCTACCGCGAGCGGGTGGTCAAGCCGCGCCGCGAGGCCGGGCTGCGCCTGATCCGGCGCGCCATGGACGAGGGGGTGCTCCGCTCCGACCTCGACCTGGACCTGCTCGGCGACCTGCTGATGGGCCCGATCCTCTACCGCAGCATCCTGTGGGACGACTCCGACCTGGAGGACCCGGACCTGGCCCGCAAGATGGTCGACTCGCTGCTCGACGGCCTCGGCCCGCGCTGACCGCACCGCCCACCGCACCGGCCACGGCGCCGCGCCGTACCGGGCCGGCCACGGCGCCCGGGCCGCCGCCGGACCGATCGGACGTGGCCTAACTCACCAAACCGGGCCACGCCGGAACCCGCTCCGGGGGCCCGACGTCTGTCCCGGCATAGGCTGAGCCGGGTATCCGATCGAACCGGCACCGGGCCGGACCCGCACCGTCCCCACGGGCGGGCCCCGGATCGGCGGACGGCACGAGCGAACGGGAGCCACGGAATGGCGCAGGCGGACAGGACCGAGCGGACCGCGGCCCCGGGAGGCGCCGACGACTCGGCCCCCGCGGCCCGTCCCGGCGGCTTCCTGGGCCTGCGGAACTGGGGCCGGGACGCCCGTGGCGCCACCACCTGGCGGCGCGGCCTGCTGCTCGCCGTCCTGGCCGGGCTCACCGCCGCGCTGTTCGCCTTCCACGCCGAGGTGCCCAACAGCGTCGGCAACCTCGGCAGCCTGCTGGAGACCTTCCTGCCCTGGCTGGGCCTGGCCGTCCCGGTGCTGCTGGTGCCCGCGCTGCTGCGCCGCTCCGCCACCGCGCTGCTCGCCCTGCTGGTGCCCGCGGTGCTCTGGGCCAACCTGTTCGGCGGCCTGCTGACCGACAAGAGCGGCGGCAAGGGCGACTGGACGGTGGTCAGCCACAACGTCGCCGCCGGTAACACCGACGTGCCGGGTACCGTCCGCGGCCTGGTCGCTTCCGGCGCCCAGATCGTCGCCCTCCAGGAGCTGGCCGGTTCGTCGCTGCGCGCGTTCGAGACCGGGCTGGCCGGGGCCTACCCGTTCCACACGGTGGAGGGCACGGTCGGGCTCTGGTCGAAGTACCCGATCGGCGGGGTCGAGCCGGTGGACCTCAAGATGGGCTGGACCAGGGCGTTCCGGGCCCAGGTCGGCACCCCGCAGGGCCCGGTCGCGGTCTATGTCGCGCACCTGCCCTCGGTGCGGCTGAAGGCCGAGGGCGGCTTCACCGTCAACCAGCGGGACGCCAGCGCGCAGGCGCTCGGCGACGCGATCCAGGCCGAGCCGCTCCAGAAGGTGCTGCTGCTCGGCGACCTCAACGGCACCATGAACGACCGCAGCCTGGCGCCGGTGACCTCGCAGATGCGCTCGGCCCAGGGCGCCGCCGGGAACGGCTTCGGTTTCAGCTGGCCGGCGGCCTTCCCGATGGCCCGGATCGACCAGATCATGAGCCGGGGCGGGCTCGAACCGGTCGACTCCCGCACCCTGCCCCGGGACGGCAGCGACCACCTCGCGGTGGCCGCCGCCTACCGGTATTCCGGCTAGGGCCCGACGGCGGGTCGGACAGCGGGTCGGACGGCGGGCCCGACCTCGGGCTCCGGGGTCAGCCCCGGCGCCAGCGGTTGGTGATGGGCAGGCGCCGGTCCCGGCCGAAGTTCTTGACCGAGACCTTGGGGCCCGGCGGGTACTGGCGCCGCTTGTACTCGGCGGTGTCGACCAGCCGCACCACCCGGTCCACCACGGCCGGGTCGAAACCGGCGGCCACGATCGCGTCGCGGCCCTCGTCGCCCTCGATGTAGCGCGCCAGCACGCTGTCCAGCAGGTCGTAGTCCGGCAGCGAGTCGGAGTCCTTCTGGTCCGGCCGCAGCTCGGCGGACGGCGGCTTGACGATGGTGTTCTCCGGGATCGGCGGCACCTCGCCGCGCCGCTCGGCCTCCTCGTTGCGCCAGCGGGCCAGCCGGAAGACGAGCGACTTGTAGACGTCCTTGATCGGCCCGAACGCGCCCACCGAGTCGCCGTACAGGGTCGAGTAGCCGACCGCCAGCTCGCTCTTGTTGCCGGGCGCGAGCACGATGTGCCCCTCCTGGTTGGAGATCGCCATCAGCAGGGTGCCGCGCAGCCGGGACTGGAGGTTCTCCTCGGCCAGGCCGGTCAGCTCGGTGGCGCCCAGGTAGGCGTCGAACATCGGGGCGATGGAGACGGTCCGGAAGTGCAGCCCGGTGCGGCGGGCCAGTTCGGCCGCGTCGTCCCTGGAGTGCTCCGAGGAGTAGCGGCTGGGCATCGAGACGCAGTGGACGTTCCCGGCGCCGATCGCGTCCACCGCGATCGAGGCCACCAGCGCCGAGTCGATGCCGCCGGACAGGCCGATCAGCACCGACCGGAAGCCGTTCTTGGCGACGTACGCGCGGGTGCCGGAGACCAGGGCGGCCCAGATCTCGGCCTCGTCGGACAGTCGCGGCGCGACGCCGGCGGCCGTCCCCCCGGCGGGCGCGGGCCGCGGCCCGCCGTCCAGCTCGGTGCGGACCAGGTGCAGCCCGTCGCTCAGCAGCAGGCCGTCGGTGTGGTCGCTGCTGGCGGCCGGCAGGTCGAGGTCCAGCACCAGCAGGTGCTCCTCGAACTGCGGGGAGCGGGCGAGGACCTCGCCGTCCGCGCCGACCACGATCGAGTCGCCGTCGAAGACCAGCTCGTCCTGGCCGCCGACCATGTTGACGTACGCCAGGGCACAGCCCGCCTCGGCCGCCCGGCGCCGGACCAGGTCCAGCCGCTGGTCGTCCTTGTTCCGCTCGTACGGCGAGCCGTTGATGACCAGCAGCAGCCCGGCCTCGGCCTCGCGGGCCGCGGTCACCCGGCCGCCGTCCTGCCAGATGTCCTCGCAGATCGCCAGGGCGACATCCACCCCGCCGACCCGCAGCACCGGCAGCTGGTCGCCCGGGACGAACCAGCGGAACTCGTCGAACACGCCGTAGTTGGGCAGGTGGTGCTTGGCGAAACGCGTCACCACCTCGCCCCGGTGCAGCACGGCGGCGCAGTTCTGCGGGGACCCGGCCGGGCGGTTGAAGCGCGGCGAGGCGTGCTCGGAACGCCCGAGGTAGCCGACCACCACCGGCACCTCGCCCAGTCCGTCGGCCGCCAGCCGGCCGGCCAGCTCCACCAGTGCGGCCCGGGAGGCCTCGACGAAGGAGCCGCGCAGGGCGAGGTCCTCGACCGGGTACCCGGTGAGGGCCATCTCGGGGAAGGCGACCAGCTGCGCGCCGGCCTCGACGGCCTGCTTGGTCCAGCGCACCACCTCATCGCTGTTGCGGGCGAGGTCACCGACCCAGGGGTCGATCTGGCTCAGGGCGAGACGGAGATTGGGCATGCCCCCGAGTGTAATCGTCTATCTGACGCGATGTCCCGTGAGGGGTCGGTCGGGGCGGCCCTTCCCGGGGGTCGGCACTGCCGTCCGGGCCGGTGATCGGCCATGATGGGGGCATTCGCCGCAGGTGTCCTCCGGAGGCCTCCCGGGCGTAACACGAGCGTAAAGAGCAGAGGTGAGACTGTCCCCATGGGCAAGCAGCAGCAGTTCGTGCTTCGGACGCTCGAAGAGCGTGACATCCGGTTCGTCCGGCTGTGGTTCACCGACGTGCTCGGGTTCCTCAAGTCGGTCGCCGTGGCGCCGGCCGAACTGGAGCAGGCCTTCGAGGAGGGCATCGGGTTCGACGGCTCCGCGATCGAGGGCTTCGCCCGGGTCTACGAGTCCGACATGATCGCCAAGCCGGACCCGACCACGTTCCAGATCCTGCCGTGGCGGTCGGAGACCCCCGGCACCGCCCGGATGTTCTGCGACATCCTGATGCCGGACGGCTCGCCGTCCTACGCCGACCCCCGGTTCGTGCTCAAGCGGACCCTGGAGAAGGCCTCCGCCCAGGGCTTCACCTTCTACACCCACCCCGAGATCGAGTTCTTCCTGCTGAAGAACCTGCCCGGCGACGGCACCGCGCCGATCCCCGCCGACCAGTCCGGGTACTTCGACCACACCCCGCGCGGGGTGGGCCACGACTTCCGCCGCCAGGCGATCACCATGCTGGAGTCGATGGGCATCTCCGTCGAGTTCTCGCACCACGAGGGCGCCCCCGGCCAGCAGGAGATCGACCTGCGCTACGCCGACGCGCTGTCCACCGCCGACAACATCATGACCTTCCGTCTGGTCATGAAGGAGGTCGCGCTGGAGCAGGGCGTGCACGCGAGCTTCATGCCCAAGCCCTTCTCCGAGCACCCCGGCAGCGGCATGCACACCCACGTCTCGCTGTTCGAGGGCGACCGCAACGCCTTCCACGAGTCCGGCGCCGAGTACCAGCTCTCCAAGGTCGGCAGATCGTTCATCGCCGGCCTGCTGAAGCACGCCGCCGAGACCGCCGCCGTCACCAACCAGTGGGTGAACTCGTACAAGCGCATCTGGGGCGGCTCCCAGCGCACCGCCGGGGCCGGCGGCGAGGCGCCGTCCTACATCTGCTGGGGCCACAACAACCGCTCGGCGCTGATCCGGGTGCCGATGTACAAGCCGGGTAAGCAGGGCTCCACCCGGATCGAGGTCCGCTCCCTCGACACCGGCTGCAACCCCTACCTCGCCTACGCCGTCACCCTCGCGGCCGGCCTGAAGGGCATCGAGGAGGGCTACGAGCTCCCGCCCGGTGCCGACGACGACGTGTGGGCGCTCTCCGACTCCGAGCGCCGCGCCCTCGGCATCCAGCCGATGCCGCAGAACCTGGGCGAGGCCATCGACCTGATGCAGCGCAGCGAGCTCGTCGCCGAGACCCTGGGCGAGCACGTGTTCGACTTCTTCCTGCGCAACAAGCACAAGGAGTGGGAGGAGTACCGCTCCGAGGTCACCCCCTTCGAGCTGCGGAAGAACCTCCAGGTGCTGTGAGCCGGTGACGGCCGTTCAAACCGCTCCGGGCCCGTTGTCGTTCGAGAGGATGACGGCGGGCCCTCCTATGGAGTGGATCTGCGGAGGATCGTTTCTCCAGTGGCGGTATGTGACGGTCCTGTGACGGAGCGCTGTGGTCCGATGGGCCTGCTCGTCCGTTCCGTCCTGAGAGGATCACATGACCTCCTCCGTCAGCCGCGCCGCCGCCACCCGTCTGCTCGCCCGCCGGGCCGTCGTCGCGGGCGCCGCGTTCGCCGCCGTCGCAGGCCAGTTGCTGGTCGCCCCCACACTCGCCGATGCCCGGGGCTCCGGCTCCGGGTCGGGCTCGCAGCAAGCGAGGCCGCGGGCCGAGACCATCGCCGAGAACCCGCTGCCGTTCACCACCCGCTTCCAGGGCGACTTCCACGGCTCCATCAACCGGATCAGCAACTCGCTGATGACCTGTGACGAGACCAAGGCGCCGCTGGACCCGACGCAGCCGCCGTGCGAGGACGCCCGCAAGGGCCTCGGCACCATGCCGATCAACAACAAGTACGAGATGAAGTACATCAACATCGACCCGGGCTCGATCGGCCCGCTCGGTGACCCGATCTACTCCGCCAGCTCCGCCGACCTCGGCCTGATCGACGGCTCCACCGTCAAGTACGCCCGGCTGTACTGGGGCGGCACCCGCGGCATCGGCGACGTCGTGCTGCCGGAGAACCAGATCGACGAGGTGTACCTGAAGGTCCCGGGCGAGGCGCAGTACCGCAACATCGCCAACGACCAGCCGTCCATCGGCTACATCACCACCGACATCGAGAGCAGCTACCAGGCCTCCGCCGACATCACCGACCTGGTCAAGAACGCCGGCAACGGCACCTACACCGTCGCCAACATGGACTCGGTGGTGAAGCCGCACAGCTGGGGCGGCTGGACGATCGTGGTCGCGTACGAGAACGACTGCAAGCCGATGCGGCACATCCACCTGTGGGACGGCTTCCAGGTCGAGCTGCCGGACAGCCCCGAGCGCAGGATCAAGCTCACCGGGCTGAACACGCCGAAGACCGGCCCGGTCGGCGGCAAGATCGGCTGGGTGGTCTACGACGGCGACCTCAAGTGGACCGGCGACACCCTCGCCTTCAAGTCCACCAACGGCCCGCAGACGCTGTTCCAGGACGCCAACCACGCCCCGAACGACGCGTTCAACTCCACCATCGAGGAGCTGGTCCCGGCCGACCAGTTCGTCCGCAACCCGTACAACCGCAACAACTTCGGCTACGACTCCAACCGCTGGGACGTCTCGCCGTTCCTGCGCAACGGCGACACCGACGTCACCGCCATCTTCAACACCCAGAAGGACGGCTACGACATCGGCGTCTTCTACGCCTACGTCAACCTGGACGGCTCCACCGAGGGCTGATCCGCCGTCGCACCGGGGCGCCGCTGCCGCACCACCCGCACCGCGGGGGAGGGCAGCGGCGCCGCCGCGTCCCGGCCGCGCGGTGCGCCGCGCAGCAGCCGCTCGCAGGGGCGCTCGACCAGGCGGTAGAGGACGGCCGCGACGGCCAGCGACGCCCCGGCCGACAGCAGCCAGACCCCGAGCGTGGCGAGGCCGGGGGCCGGCCGGCCGAGCACGGCGAGCCGGCAGCGGATGCCGATCTCGTGCACCAGGTACCAGGCGTACGACCACTCGCCGAGCCGCACGGCCGTCCGGCCCGCCAGCAGCCGGGGCGCCGTACCCGCCGCGTCGCGCTGGGCGGCGGCCACCAGCAGGGCGGCGAACAGCGGCGCGGGCACCGACTGGGAGGCGTCGTACGGGCCGTACCAGAGGGCGTCGGGGACGGCGGCGTGCCAGGGGACCAGCGCCAGGTGCCAGAGGACCACGGCCGCCGCCGCCGGGGCCAGCCGCAGCCGGGGGAGCAGGCCGTCGCGGGCCGCCAGGCCGACCACCACGCCGAGGACGAACTGCGGGGTCCGGGTCAGCGGGAGGTAGCCCAGCAGCCAGTTGCGCAGGACCGGATCGGCCGGCAGCAGGGCGCCCGCCGCCCACAGGGCCGGTCCGAGCAGCGCGCACAGCACCGCCAGCGGCAGCCAGGCGCGGCGGCGCGGGGCCAGCACCCGCAGCAGCACCGGGAACAGCAGGTAGAACCAGGCCTCGGCGCCCAGCGACCAGGACGCCGGGTTGCCGCCGTACACCGTGGACGGCGCCCACGGGTGCACCAGCACCAGCGACCAGAGCGCGGCCACGACCGGCACGGCCGCGCCGATCGCGGCGTCCGCGCCCAGCGAGAGCACGGTGGTCAGCAGGTGCAGCGGCCAGATCCGGGCGAAGCGGCGGCGGGCGAAGACGGCGGCCGGGACGGGCCCGGACCGGTACGTCCAGGCCAGGACGAAGCCGGACAGCACGAAGAACAAGGTCACGCCCGAACGGCCGTACCAGGCCAACGGGCTGAGCACCGGCAGCTCGCCGACCTTGCGGGACAGGTGGTAGAGCACGACCAGCAGGGCGGCCCAGAAGCGCAGCCCGGTGAGCGAGGGCAGGCGGCTGGGCATCGGGCGCTCCGGGGGAGGGGAGGGGGTTGCGCCGGGTGAACGAGCGCGACGGGGGCGAGGTCACGCCCAGCCGACGGACGGACCCGGCGGCGGGCCGCCGGGGCGCGTAGCCTGCTAAGGCGTGTCTGTCGGACACGCCTTGAGCCCGTCCCGGGACGGGCCTTCGGGCGGGCGGACGGATGGAGGGGCCGATGGCGGTGGAGGAGCAGCGGACCGGGAGCCGGGTCAGCAGGCCGGAGAACCGGCTGGTCCGGCGCGGGTTCGACGACCCGGCCCGCGCGGTGCGGCTCCTGGAGGGCCCCGGCCTGTACGGACTGGCCGACGACCCCCTGCTGCTGGACGCGCTCGGCGCGACCGCCGACCCCGACCTGGCGCTGCTCGGCCTGGCCCGGCTGATGGAGGCCGCCGACGAGACCGACCGGCACACCCTGCGGGACACCCTCACCACCTCCAAGCCGCTGCGCGACCGGCTGCTCGGCGTCCTCGGCGTCTCCACCGCGCTCGGTGACCACCTGGCCCGGCACCCGCACGACTGGCACGTCCTGGTCACCTTCGAGCTGCGCGACATGCACCCCGGCCCGGAGGACTTCCGCCGCGCCCTCGCCGAAGGCGTCCGCGGCAGCGACAGCGGCCCGGCGGACGCGCTGCGGGTCGCCTACCGCCGCTGCCTGCTCGCCATCGCCGCCCGCGACCTGACCGGCACCACCGACCTCGCCCGGACCGCCGCCGAACTCGCCGACCTGGCCGGCGCCACCCTGCAGACCGCCCTCGACCTCGCCGTCGAGGCGGATCCGGAGGCCGCCGCGGCCTGCCGGCTCGCGGTGATCGGCATGGGCAAGTGCGGCGGCCGCGAACTCAACTACGTCTCGGACGTGGACGTCATCTTCGTCGCCGAGCCGCGCGAGGGCGCGGACGAGCAGCAGGCCGTCAAGGCCGCCACCCGGCTGGCCGCCGCCCTCACCCGGCTCTGCGCGGACACCACCGGCGAGGGCACCATCTGGCCGGTGGACGCCAACCTGCGCCCCGAGGGCCGCAACGGCCCGCTGGTGCGCACCCTGGCCAGCCACCTCGCCTACTACCAGCGCTGGGCGAAGACCTGGGAGTTCCAGGCACTGCTCAAGGCCCGCCCGGTCGCCGGGGACGCCGACCTCGGCGCCGAGTACGTCGAGACGCTCGCCCCGCTGGTCTGGCAGGCCGCCGCCCGGGACAACTTCGTCACCGACGTGCAGCAGATGCGGCGCCGGGTGATCGACTCCATCCCCGCCACCGAACTGGACCGCCAGCTCAAACTGGGCCCGGGCGGGCTGCGCGACGTCGAGTTCTCCGTCCAGCTGCTCCAGCTGGTGCACGGCCGCACCGACCCGGCGCTGCGCAGCGGCAACACCCTGGAGGCGCTGGCCGCCCTCTCCCGGGGCGGGTACGTCGGCCGGGCCGACGCCGCCTCGCTGGACACCGCCTACCGCTTCCTGCGCTCGCTGGAGCACCGGATCCAGCTGTACCGGCTGCGCCGCACCCACCTGATGCCCACCGACGCCGACGACCAGCGGCGACTGGCCCGCTCACTGTCCGCGCTGATCAACGACGACACCCGCGCCGACCCGGTGGCCGCGCTGCGGCGCGAGTGGAAGCGGCACTCGGTGGAGGTCCGGCGGCTGCACGAGAAGCTGTTCTACCGGCCGCTGCTCGACGCCGTCGCCGAACTGCCGCCGGGCGCCGCCGGACTGACCCCGGACGCGGCCCGGGCCCGGCTGGAGGCGCTCGGCTACACCGATCCGGCGGCCGCGCTGCGGCACATCAGCGCCCTCGCCTCCGGGGTGAGCCGCAAGGCGGCGATCCAGCGGACCCTGCTGCCGGTGCTGCTCGGCTGGTTCGCCGACTCGGCCGACCCGGACGCCGGACTGCTCAACTTCCGCCAGGTCTCCGACGCGCTCGGCCGCACCCCCTGGTACCTGCGGCTGCTGCGGGACGAGAGCGCCGCCGCCGAGCAGCTGGCCCGGGTGCTGTCGGCCGGCCGGCTCGCCCCGGACCTGCTGCTGCGCGCCCCCGAGGCGGTGGCCATGCTGGGCGACCCGCACGGACCGGAGCCGCGCGGCCGGGCGGCGCTCCAGTCGGAGATACTGGCCGCCGTCGGCCGGGCCGGGTCCACCACGGCGGCCGTCGCCGCCGCCCGCTCGGTGCGCCGCCGGGAGCTGTTCCGGACGGCCGCCGCGGACGTCCTCGGCCGCCTCGGCGAGGACCCCGCCGAGGCGCTCGACACCGCGGGGGAGGCGCTGACCGCGCTCAACGCCGCCACCCTGCAGGGCGCGCTGCGCGCCTGCGTGGCCGGCTGGGAGGCCGAGCACGGGGACCTGCCGACCCGGATCTCGGTGATCGCGATGGGCCGCTTCGGCGGCCACGAGCTGGGCTACGGCTCGGACGCGGACGTGCTCTTCGTCCACGAGCCGCTGCTCGGCTCCCTGGAGGAGGAGGCCGCCCGGGCCGCCCAGGCGGTCTGCCACGAGCTGCGCACCCAGCTGGCCGCGCCCTCGACCGAGCCGCCGCTGCTGGTCGACGCGGACCTGCGGCCGGAGGGGCGCAGCGGCCCGCTGGTGCGCACCCTCGCCTCGTACGCGGCGTACTACCGGCGCTGGTCGCACGCCTGGGAGAGCCAGGCGCTGCTGCGGGCGGAACCGGTGGCCGGGGACGAGGAGCTGGGCGCCCGGTTCCGGCAGCTGATCGACCCGCTGCGCTACCCGGGCGAGGGGGTGCCGGAGCGGGACCTGGTGGAGATCCGCCGGATCAAGGCCAGGATCGAGGCCGAGCGGCTGCCGCGCGGGGCCGACCCGACCACCCACACCAAGATCGGCCGGGGCGGGCTGGCGGACGTGGAGTGGACGGTGCAGCTGCTCCAGCTCCGGCACGGGCACGGGCTGCCGGCCCTGCGCACCACCCGGACCAGGGCGGCGCTGGCCGCCGCGGTCGGGGCCGGGCTGGTGGAGCCGGAGGACGCGGAGGTGCTGGACACCGCCTGGGTGCTGGCCTCCCGGGTACGGGCGGCGGTGATGCTGGTGCGCGGCCGGCCCGGGGACAGCTTCCCGGGGGAGGCCCGGGAGCTGGCCGGGGTGGCCCGCTACCTCGGGTACGGGGCCGGGCACAGCGGCGAACTGCTGGACGACTACCGGCGGACGACCCGGCGGGCCCGGGCGGTGGTGGACCGGCTGTTCTACGGGCTGTGAGCCCGCCGGGCGCCCGCCGGGGAATGCGAAAGGGGCCCCTCGCGGGGCCCCTCCGCCATCCGGCCGCTCGTCCGGCCGGACGCTCGTGCGTCCGCTCCGGCGTCCGCCGCTAGCGGCGCGCGCTGCTGACCGCGGGCTCGCTCCACTGCTCGGGGACGGTGATCGGCGCTTCCGCCGCCGTCTCCCGGGCGGGCACCCGCGGGAGCTTGTAGACCCACTCGTGGTAGAGCCAGCGGGCGGTGAGGAAGCCCACGGCCAGGCAGATCTCGCCGCCGACGGCGTCCATCCAGAAGTGGTTGGCGGTGGAGACGATGACCACCAGGGTCGCGGCCGGGTAGAGCAGGCCGAGCACCCGGACCCAGGTCCGGCGGGCCAGGAAGAAGATCGCCAGGCCGCACCACATCGACCAGCCGATGTGCATCGAGGGCATCGCCGCGTACTGGTTGGAGACGTGCGCGGCGGGGCCGGAGGCCATCGAGCCCCAGGTGCCGTGGACCTTCACGGTGTCGATGAAGCCGCCGTCCGTCATCAGCCGGGGCGGGGCCAGCGGGAAGAAGTAGAAGCCGACCAGGGCGATCGCCGTGGTGGCGAACAGCACCGTGCGGGCGGCGGCGTAACGGCCGGGGTGGCTGCGGTAGAGCCAGACCAGCACGCCGATGGTGATGACGAAGTGCAGTGTGGCGTAGTAGTAGTTCATCCCGGTGATGAGCCACCCGACGCTGTCCATCGCGTGGTTGACCGAGCGCTCGACGGCGATGCCGAGGTGCTGCTCCAGCTCCCAGATCCAGCTCGCGTGCTTCTGGGCTATCGCGGCCTGTTCCGGGACCGCGTTGCGGATGATCGAGTAGATCCAGTAGCTGATCCCGATCAGTGCCAGCTCGAACCAGATCCGCGGCCGGGCCGGTGAGCGCCGCTGCTCGCGGAAACGATTGCGCAGTGCTGCGGTACGGGACTGGGCGGTACGGGTGGCTCCATCGGGCAGGCGGCCCGGGAGGGCCTTCGCTGCTGTGGAACCGCCACCGTCTGCCGCCTCGGCGCGCCCGGCGCCGCTCTGCTGGATCTCGGTCGGTTCCCCCATGGACGAGAAGTCTGCCAGACCGCTCGTTGCCGTCTGCTCATCCTCCGGAAGTGGATTCTTCACCGGCTGTCCCCCTTGAGGGCTACGCGCCGGCTCCCACCGCGGTAGGGGGTGCTCGGGGTTCTGGTGCTAACCGGTGGGGCGGACATACGTCCCATTGTCACGCCCGTCGCTCCGGAGGAGTAATCGGGGTGGTCGGGGACGGTCGCCGGCCTGGATTTTTCCGGCACGAAACGGTTTCTGCATCTTGCTGAAACATATTGCAGGCCGCTAGCTTCCTGGGAAATCGATCGCCCCTTCCCCTAAGGGAGCCCTCAGTGGCCGATGCCCCGCTCCGTCCCCGACGGAGCAGATCCCCCCGCAGGCCAGGCCGCACGGCCGTCCTGCTGGCCGCCGCACTGACCGCCGCCACCCTCGGCGGCGCCCCCGCGGCCCTCGCCGCCGCCCCGCCGCCCCCGCCCTCGGACGCCGCGCTCGCGGCCACCGCCGGCCGGCACGACCTCACCCGCGAGCAGTTCTACTTCGTCCTGCCCGACCGCTTCGCCGACGGCGACCCGGCGAACGACACCGGAGGCATCACCGGCGGACGCCTGGACAACGGCTTCGACCCCGCCGACAAGGGCTTCTACCACGGCGGCGACCTGGCCGGACTGATCCAGCGGCTCGACTACATCCAGGACCTCGGCACCACCGCGATCTGGATGGCGCCGATCTTCAGGAACAAGCCGGTGCAGGGCAGCGGGGCGGACGCCTCGGCGGGCTACCACGGCTACTGGATCACCGACTTCACCCAGGTCGACCCGCACTTCGGCACCAACGACCAGCTGAAGGAGCTGATAGCCAAGGCGCACGCCCGGGGCATCAAGGTCTTCTTCGACGTCATCACCAACCACACCGCCGACGTCATCGACGCCGCCGAGCAGCAGCACGGCTACCGCTCCGTCGGCGCCTACCCGACCCTCGACGCGGACGGCAGGCCGGTGGACGAGACCGCCGTCGCCGACAGCGGGACGCCCTGGCCGAGGATCACCAAGGACTCCTTCCCCTACACCCCGGTCTTCCGCAACCCCGGCGACGCCACCGCCAAGACCCCGTCCTGGCTCAACGACCCCTCGCTCTACCACAACCGGGGCGACTCGACCTTCGTCGGCGAGTCCGCCACCGAGGGCGACTTCAACGGCCTGGACGACCTCGACACCCAGAACCCCCGGGTGGTGAAGGGCTTCGAGAAGGTCTACCAGCAGTGGGTCCAGGACGTCGGCGTGGACGGCTTCCGGATCGACACCGTCAAGCACGTCGACATGGCGTTCTGGCAGCAGTGGGCGCCCGCGCTCAAGGACTTCGCCGCCAAGCACGGCAACAAGAAGTTCTTCATGTTCGGCGAGGTCTACTCCGGCGACCCGGCGGTCACCTCCCCGTACGTCACCAAGGGCAGGCTCCAGGCCACCCTCGACTTCCCGTTCCAGGGCGCGGCCCGCTCCTACGTCTCCCAGGGCGGCTCGGCGAGGAACCTCGCCGACGTCTACGGCCAGGACTACCGCTACACCGGCCCCGACACCGACGCCTACGAGCTGCCCACCTTCCTCGGCAACCACGACATGGGCCGCTTCGGCTCCTTCCTGCTCGCCGACAACCCCGGCGCCGACGACGCCACCCTGCTGAAGAAGGACCGGCTCGGCAGCGAGCTCCAGTTCCTCACCCGGGGCCAGCCCGTCGTCTACTACGGCGACGAGCAGGGCTTCACCGGCGCGGGCGGCGACAAGGACGCCCGGCAGGACCTGTTCGCCTCGAAGACGCCCTCGTACAACACCGACCGGGTGCTCGGCGGGCCCTCCGGCCCGGCCGACCGGTACGGACAGGGCGGCGAGCTCTACCGGGGCATCGCCGGACTGGCCGAACTGCGCCGCGCCAACCCGGCCCTGGCCGACGGCGCCCAGATCGAGCGCTACGCCGCCGACGGCCCGGGCGTGTACGCCTTCTCCCGGATCGACGCGGGGCAGCAGGTCGAGTACCTGGTGGCGGTCAACAACGCCCCGGAGGCGAAGACCGTCACGCTGGACACCTTCTCGGCCGGGATGGGCTTCGACCGGATCCACCCGGCCGCGGGGGAGCACCTCACCAGCGGCGCGGACCGCAAGGTGTCGGTGACCGTCCCGGCGCTGTCCTCCGTGGTGCTCAAGGCGGGCGGCAGGCTCGCGGCCACCGGCTCGGCGCCGCCGCTGTCGGTGCGGCCGCCCGCCGACGGCTCCACCGGCCTGGTCACCATCGGGGCCACCACGGACGGCGGCTTCGGCCGGGTGAGCTTCGCCGCCCAGATCGGCAACGGGCCCTGGCAGACGCTGGGCACCTCGGACACCGGCAAGTACGCCGTCACCCAGGACCTCGGCGCCGTCGCCCCCGGCACGGTCGTGCGCTACAAGGCCGTGGTGCAGGACGCCGGCGGCCACCTGCGCTCCGCCGGCGCGAGCTTCACCACCGGCACCCCCGCGCCCAAGCCGGTGCCCACCGCCGGCTCCCGCCCGTACGCCGTCGTCCACTACAACCGGCCGGACGGCGACTACGACGGCTGGAACCTCTACGCCTGGGGCGACCTCGCCGACGGCGAGGCCACCCCGTGGCCGGCCGGGCACCCCTTCACCGGGCGGGACGCCTACGGCGCCTTCGCCTACGTCAGGCTCAAGCCGGGCGCCTCGGACGTCGGCTTCATCGTGGAGCGCGACGGTGTCAAGGACGTGGACGCCGACCGGCACCTCGACACCGGCAGCACCGGGGAGGTCTGGCTGAAGCAGGGCGACCCGGCGGTGCGCACCGCGAACCCCGGACCGGTCGGCACCCCGCCGGCGAACACCGCCGTCATCCACTACAACCGGGCCGACGGCGACTACGACGGCTGGGGCCTGCACGACTGGACCGGCGCCGCCACACCCACCGACTGGGGCAAGCCGCTGACGCCGGTGCGCCGCGACGCCTTCGGCGCCGTCTTCGAGGTGCCGCTGGCCCCCGGCGCGACCAGCCTCAGCTACATCCTGCACAAGGGCAACGACAAGGACCTGCCGGCCGACCAGTCCCTGGACTTCGCGCTCGACGGCCGGGAGGTCTGGGTCCTCGGCGGCCGCGAGGGGTACCTGCTGCCGCAGAACCCGGCGGCCTCCTCCCAGCTGGACCCCGGCACCGCCAAGGCCCAGTGGATCGACGCGCGGACCGTCGTCGTCCCGGCGGGCTACGGCGCGGGCGACGACGCCCTGGCCGGCGGCACCAGCGCCCAGCTGGTGTACGACCCGGCGGGCGGCATCCGGGCCGACAAGGGCGTGCTGACCAAGCCCGGCCAGTGGCTGCGGCTCACCCCGGTCAAGGGCGGGCTCACCGCCGCGCAGAAGGGCAGGTTCCCGCACCTGGCGGGCTACCGGGCCTTCACCGTGGACGCCCGGGACACCGCCCGGGTCCCGGCGGCGCTGCGCGGGCAGCTGCTGTTCACCGAGCACCTGCCCAACGGCGCGGTGTCGGCCGCGACCGGGGTCCAGATCCCGGGCGTGCTGGACGACCTGTACGCCGGGCGGACCGGGAAGGTCGACTTCGGACCGGCGTACTACAACGGCAAGGTGGCGCTGTCGCTGTGGGCGCCGACCGCGCAGGAGGTGTCCGTCCAGGTCTTCGACAGTGCCGCCGGGGGCACCCCGAAGACACTGCCGCTGAAGCGGGACGACGACACCGGGGTCTGGGAAGTCGTCCGGGACAAGGGCGAGTTGGACGGCAAGTACTACCTGTACCAGGTGAAGGTCTGGGCGCCCTCGGTGCAGCAGGTGGTGGTCAATACCGTCACCGACCCGTACTCGGTGGCGCTCTCCACCGACTCCCGGCGCAGCCTGGTCGCCGACCTCGACGCCAAGGAGCTCAAGCCGAAGGGCTGGGACGACCACGCCCGCCCGGCGGCCGTGCCGCCCGCGCGGCAGCAGATCCAGGAACTGCACGTCCGGGACTTCTCGGTGGAGGACCCCACCGTCCCGGCCGCCGAGCGCGGCACCTACCTGGCGTTCACCGAGTCGCAGTCGGCCGGCATGCGGCACCTGCGGGACCTGGCCGCGGCCGGGGTCACCACCGTCCACCTGCTGCCGACCTTCGACATCGCCACCATCCGGGAGAACCGGGCCGACCAGAAGCTGCCCGCCTGCGACCTCGCGGCCCTTCCGGCGGACAGCCCCAAGCAGCAGGAGTGCGTGGCGGCCGTCGCCGCCGACGACGCGTACAACTGGGGCTACGACCCGCTGCACTACAACGTGCCGGAGGGCTCGTACGCCACCGACCCGGCGGGCACGGCCCGCACCGTGCAGTTCCGGCAGATGGTGCAGGCGATGCACGCGGCCGGGCTGCGGGTGGTGCTCGACGTGGTCTACAACCACACCGCGGCCAGCGGGCAGGCCGAGCACTCCGTGCTGGACAAGGTCGTCCCCGGCTACTACCAGCGGCTGGACGCCGACGGCAAGGTGACGACGGACAGCTGCTGCTCCGACACCGCGCCGGAGCACGCCATGATGAACCGGCTGGTGGTCGACTCGGTGACCCTGTGGGCCCGCGAGTACCAGGTGGACGGCTTCCGCTTCGACCTGATGGGCCTGGACCCCAAGTCCACCATGCTGGACGTGCAGGCCGCGCTGCGGAAGATGACGCCGGACTCGGACGGCGTGGACGGCAAGAACGTCTTCCTGTACGGCGAGGGCTGGAACTTCGGCACCGTCGCCAACGACGCCCGGTTCGTCCAGGCCACCCAGGCCAACATGGCCGGCACCGGCATCGCCACCTTCGACGACCGGATGCGCGACGCCGCCCGCGGCGGCAACTTCATGCTGGACTCCGCGCCGCAGCAGGGCTTCGTCTCTGGCCTGTACACCGACCCGAACGGCTCGCCCGCGAACGGCACCCCGGAGGAGCAGAAGGCCCGGCTGCTGCACGGGATGGACCAGCTGAAGGTGGGACTGACCGGGAACCTGGCGGGCTACTCCTTCACCGACAGCTCCGGGAAGGCCGTCACCGGCGCGCAGGTCGACTACAACGGCGCCCCGACCGGGTACGCGGCGAAGCCGGGCGAGGCGGTGGAGTACGTGGACGCCCACGACAACACCGACCTGTTCGACGCGCTCGCGTACAAGCTGCCGGCCGGAACCGCGCCCGCCGACCGGGCCCGGATGCAGGCGCTCGGGCTCTCGCTCACCGCCCTCACCCAGGGCGCGGGCTTCGCCCAGGCGGGCAGCGACCTGCTGCGCTCCAAGTCGCTCGACTCCAACTCCTACGACTCGGGCGACTGGTTCAACGCGATCCACTGGCCCGATCCGACGACCGGGGCGGTGCGGGGCAACGGCTGGGGCCGCGGCCTGCCGCTGGCGGCCGACAACAAGGCGATGTGGCCGACCGCCGGCGCCCTGCTGGCCGACCCGCGGCTGACCGTCGGCGCGGCCGACATCAGGGCGGCCTCGGCGCAGTACCAGGAGTTCCTGCGGATCAAGCAGTCCTCGCCGCTGTTCTCGCTGCCCACCCTGGCGGCCGTCCAGCAGCGGCTCTCGTACCCGCTCTCCGGCACCGCCGGCGAGACGCCCGGGGTGATCACCCTGCACCTGGACGGCACCGGGCTGAAGGGGGCGGAGAAGGGCGTCACCGTGGTCTTCAACGCCACGCCCACCGCGCAGGCGCAGACCGTGGCCGCCCTGAAGGGGACGGGCCAGGCGCTGCACCCGGTCCAGGCGTCCGGGGCGGACGGGGTGGTGAAGCGGTCCGGCTTCGACACCGCGACGGGCACCTTCACCGTGCCGGGGCGCACCGTGGCGGTGTTCGTCCAGGGCTGACCGCAAGTGCCGGGCCCCGTACCGCCGTTCCGGCGGCGCGGGGCCCGGTTCCGTTTCGGTCGGGGATTGGCCGGAATCCGTTTGTGGCACGGCCGGAACTGTGACGTGCCGTGTCCGGCGGGCGCCGCGCCCTACCCGGCGGTAGGGGCGGTGGACCTGAGTGCTGGTCAGTGACCGCCGGTAGTGATCGAACTTTGTCCGGAGCATGAAAACCGTGTTCAGGAGTTTGCAATGGCGTAGCACAACTGACGGGCCGCCATGCATACGGTTTCGGTAATGAACCGGCCAATCCGTGGCATGCATCTGTCATTGGCGGCCGGTTTGCTGCCACGATTCCCCCGGCTGCAGACGAGGGGACCCCACCTCCCGGTGCAGCTGTCCCAGTCAAGGTGCAGCGCGTCCCGACCCTGCAACGGGTTAGCACCGCAACCCGCTACCGCACCTCCGTCGCACCCGGCGGGGGCCCCCACTGCGCCGCGACCCCGCGGCCCAGGTTTCTCTCCACCGGCGCGAACCGGCGCCGGTCGGAAAAGGAGTCCGCATGTCCCGTTACGCTCACGCTCGGAAGGCGGCGGTTGTCATGGCCGCCTCCACCGCGCTGCTGGTCACCGGCATACCGGTCCTCGCCCAGGCGGCCACCCCGGACGCTCCGGCCGCCGTCGCGGCCCAGCAGACCGCCCGGGCCGCGCTGATCACCTCGGCGAACCAGCAGGCCGCCCCCCTGGCCCAGGCCCTCGGCCTGAGCGGCCAGGAGAAGCTGGTCACCAAGGACGTCGTCCAGGACGCCAACGGCGGTCGCCACCTGCGCTACGAGCGCACCTACGCCGGACTCCCGGTCCTCGGCGGCGACCTGATCGTCCACCAGGACGCGAGCGGTGCCAACAAGAGCGTGACCAAGGCCAGCGAGGCCGTCCTCGCCGGCGTCGACACCACCCCGGCCCAGGCCGCGCCGAAGGCCCAGGCCGCCGCGCTCGCCGCCGAGGAGGGCGCCGCCGTCGACACCGCCCCGCGCCTGGTGGTGTGGGCCGCGGACGGCACCCCGAAGCTCGCCTGGGAGACCGTCGTCTCCGGCCGCGAGTCCGACGGCACCCCGAGCAAGCTGCACGTCGTCACCGACGCCTCGAACGGTGCCGTGCTCAGCAAGGCCGACGGCATCAAGCGCGGCTCCGGCAACGGCGTGTTCGTCGGCCAGGTGCCGCTGACCACCACCCAGAGCGGCTCGACCTACTCGCTCAAGGACGCCACCCGCGGCGGCCAGTACACCACCGACATGAGCAACGGCACCTCCGGCAACGGCACGCTGTTCTCCAAGTCCAGCGACACCTGGGGCAACGGCCTCGCCAGCAACCGCGAGTCCGCCGCCGTCGACGCCCAGTACGGCGCCGCCGCCACCTGGGACTTCTACAAGAACACCTTCGGCCGCAACGGCATCAAGAACGACGGCGTCGGCGCCATGAGCCGGGTCCACTACGACACCGGCTACGTCAACGCGTTCTGGGACGACGGCTGCTTCTGCATGACCTACGGCGACGGCTCGGGCAACACCCACCCGCTCACCGAACTCGACGTCTCCGGCCACGAGATGACCCACGGCGTCACCTCCGCCACCGCCAACCTGAACTACTCGGGCGAGTCCGGCGGCCTCAACGAGGCCACCTCCGACATCATGGGCACGATGGTCGAGTTCTACGCGAACCTGCCCAAGGACGTGCCGGACTACCTCATCGGCGAACTGATCGACATCAACGGCAACGGCACGCCGCTGCGCTACATGGACAAGCCGAGCAAGGACGGCACCTCGGCCGACTCCTGGTACTCGGGCGTCGGCAACCTGGACGTGCACTACTCGTCCGGTGTCGCCAACCACTTCTTCTACCTGCTGGCCGAGGGCAGCGGCGCCAAGGTGATCAACGGCGTCAGCTACAACAGCCCGACGGTCAACAACATCACCGTCGCCGGCATCGGCCGGGACAAGGCGGCGCAGGTCTGGTACAAGGCGCTGACCGCGTACATGACCTCCACCACCGACTACGCGGCCGCCCGTACCGCGACCCTGAACGCGGCCACCGACCTGTACGGCGCGAACAGCGCCGAGTACACCCAGGTCGCCACCGCCTGGGCCGGCGTCAACGTCGGCTCGCTGCCCAACCCGGGCGGCGTCACCGTCACCAGCCCGGGCAACCAGTCGACCGCCGTCGGTACCGCGGTCAACCTGGCCATCAAGGCCTCGGGCGGGACCGCTCCGCTGTCCTACTCGGCCACCGGCCTGCCGGCCGGGCTGGTCATCAACGCCTCCACCGGCGCGATCACCGGCACCCCGTCCGCGGCGGGCACCTCGAACGTGACCGTCACGGTGAAGGACGCGGCGGGCAAGACCGGCTCGACCAGCTTCACCTGGACCGTCACCGGCGGTGGCGGCGGCACCTGCACCCCGGCCCAGCTCCTGGGCAACCCGGGCTTCGAGACCGGTTCGGCGGCGCCGTGGACGGCGAGCTCCGGCGTGGTCGACAACAGCTCGGGCCAGGCCGCGCACGGCGGCTCCTGGAAGTCGTGGCTGAACGGCTACGGCAGCACCCACACCGACTCGCTGTCGCAGACGGTGAGCATCCCGGCGGGCTGCAAGGCGACGCTGAGCTTCTGGCTGCACATCGACACCGCCGAGACCGGCACCACCGCGTACGACAAGCTGGCCGTGTCGGTGAACGGCACCACGCTGAAGACCTACTCCAACGTGGACGCCGCGGCCGGCTACCAGCAGCGCACCTTCGACCTCTCGGCCTACGCGGGCCAGACGGTCACCGTGAAGTTCACCGGGACCGAGGACTCCTCGCTCCAGACGAGCTTCGTGATCGACGACACCTCCGTCCAGACCGGCTGATCCCGGACCGGCTCCCCTGAGGGGCCGGTGAACCAGGACAGGTGAGGGGCCCGGCGGCTACGGCTGCCGGGCCCTTGCCGTGTCCGGTCCCGGTCCGTGTCCGTTCCGGGGGCGGGGACGACACTCGGCGGTGCAGTGCGCGGTGGTGCGGTGTGCGGTACTCGGCGGTGCGGTGCGCCGTGGCGCGGTACTCGGTGGTGCGGTACTCGGCGATGCAGAAACGTATCTGCCCAGGACCTTGACGGTGTCTCCCGGTGACCCTAGGTTCGGCGCTGCAAGTTTCCGGCAAGTTACAGAAACTTCCTGCAGACTCCAGCCTCCGGCTGCCCCACCCCAGCCACCCCCAGGAGACGACGTGGTCACCACCACCCCCGCCCGGCGGTCCGCCCGCCGGCCCGCCCGCACCGCCGGCGCGCTCACCGCCTCGGCGGCGCTGGCGCTCTCGCTCGGCACCGCCTTCGGCGCCCCCGCCGCCCAGGCCTCCCCGCCCGCGAACAACGGCAAGGACGTCACCACCACCCTCTTCGAGTGGCGCTTCGACTCCGTCGCCCAGGCCTGCACCTCGACCCTCGGCCCGAAGGGCTACGGCTTCGTCGAGGTCTCGCCGCCGCAGGAGCACATCCAGGGCCCGCAGTGGTGGACGTCCTACCAGCCGGTCGGCTACCGGATCGCGGGGCGGCTCGGCGACCGCGCGTCCTTCAAGAACATGGTCGACACCTGCCACGCGGCCGGCGTCAAGGTGATCGCCGACGCGGTGGTCAACCACATGTCGGCCGGCTCCGGCACCGGCACCGGCGGCACCGCGTACACCAAGTACACCTACCCCGGCACCTACCAGGACCAGGACTTCCACTCCTGCCGCCAGCCGATCACCGACTACCAGAACCGCGCGAACGTCCAGAACTGCGAACTGGTGAACCTCGCCGACCTGGACACCGGCAGCGCCTACGTCCAGACCACCATCGCGCACTACCTGGACGACCTCGGCTCGCTCGGCGTCGACGGCTACCGCATCGACGCGGCCAAGCACATCGCCGCCGCCGACCTCGCCGCGATCAAGGCCAGAACGGCCAACCCCAAGGCCTACTGGGTCCAGGAGGTCATCTACGGCGCCGGCGAGCCGGTCCAGCCCACCGAGTACACCGGCAACGGCGATGTGGACGAGTTCCGGGTCGGCACCGACCTCAAGCGGATGTTCACCGCCGACAAGCTCGCCAACCTCAACGGCTGGGGCGCCTCCTGGGGCTACCTGCCCGGCAACCAGGCGCGCGGCTTCATCGACAACTGGGACACCGAGCGCAACGGCTCCACCCTCAACTACACCTACGGCAACACCTACACGCTCGCCAACGTCTTCCTGCTGGCCTCGCCGTACGGCTCCCCGAACGTCTACTCCGGCTACGCCTTCACCAACAAGGACGACGGCCCGCCGAACGGCGGCACCGTCAACGCCTGCTACCAGGACGGCTGGAACTGCACCCACGCCTGGCGGCAGGTCGCCAACATGGTCGGCTTCCGCAACGCGGTCGCGGGCACCGGGGTGACCAACTGGTGGTCCAACGGCAACAACGCGATCGCCTTCGGCCGCGGCGGCAAGGGCTACGTCGCGATCAACCACGAGAGCGGCGCGATCACCCAGACCTTCCAGACCGGGCTGCCGGCCGGCACCTACTGCGACGTCCAGCACGGCGACCCGCAGCCGGGCGGCGGCTGCACCGGCCCGACCTACCAGGTCGGCGCCAACGGGCAGTTCACCGCGACGGTCGGCGCGGGCGACGCGGTCGCGCTGTACGTCCAGCCGGGCGCGGCCGTCTCCGGCGCCTCGTTCAACGTCAACGCGACCACCGTGTACGGGCAGAGCGTCTCCGTGGTCGGCGACGCCGCCGCGCTGGGCGGCTGGGACCCGGCGAAGGCGCTGCCGCTCTCGTCCGCCGGGTACCCGGTCTGGTCCCTCTCGCTCTCGCTGCCGGCCGGCACGGCCTTCCAGTACAAGTACGTCCGCAAGGACGCCAACGGCACGGTGACCTGGGAGTCCGGCGCCAACCGGACGGCGACGGTGCCCGCCGGCGGGGTGGTCACCCTGAACGACACCTGGCGCCCGTAGCGGCGGGCCGCCGGGGAGGGCCGGTCGGGGAGGACCGGTCGGGGGCGACCGCAGGGGAGGGCTGCCGGGGAGGGCTGCGGGGGAGGACCGTCAGGCCCGGGCCCGACGGCCCTCCCCGGGGGCGTCAGCCGCGGCCGATGTACGGCATGGCGGTCGCCATCACGGTGGCGAACTGGACGTTGGCCTCCAGCGGCAGCGCGGCCATGTGCCGTACGGTGCGGGCGACATCGGCCACGTCCATGGTCGGCTCGGGGGCGATCCGGCCGTCCGCCTGCCGGACGCCCGAGCCCATCGCCGCCGTCATGTCGGTCGCCGCGTTGCCGATGTCGATCTGGCCGCAGGCGATCCGGTACGGGCGGCCGTCCAGCGACAGCGACTTGGTCAGGCCGGTGACCGCGTGCTTGGTCGCCGTGTAGGCGATCGAGTGCGGGCGCGGGACGTGCGCCGAGATCGAGCCGTTGTTGATGATCCGGCCGCCCCGCGGGTCCTGGGCCTTCATCTGCCGGAACGCCGCCCGGGCGCAGAGGAAGGCGCCGGTCAGGTTGAGGTCGACCACGGCTCGCCAGGCGTCGACCTCCAGGTCCTCCACCGGGACGGCCGGGCCGAAGCTGCCGGCGTTGTTGAACAGCAGGTCGACCCGGCCGTGGCGGTCGGCTGCCGCGGTGAACAGGGCGTCCACGGCGGCCGGGTCGGTGACATCGGTCGGCACCACGTCGGCCGGGCCGCCGCAGAGCCGGGCGGTCTCGTGCAGCGGCTCGGCCCGCCGGCCGGCCAGCACCGGTCGCCAGCCGGCCGCGGCCAGCTCGACCGCCACGGCCCGGCCGACGCCGCTCCCGGCTCCGGTGACGACGGCGATCTGCAGGGGCATGGCTCTCTCCTCGGTGGCGCGGCTGTCGGCGGGGGCGTCGGCGGCTGTCGGCGGGTGTCGGCGGGGGTGTCCGGTCGCTCCCCGGGGAGATCGTCGCGGATCCGCGGGCCGCCGTCACTGGTCGAAAGCACCCAAAACCCGGCGCCCGGACGCGCTCGCGGCTGTGGCCCCCCGCCGACCGGCCCCCGCCGTCCGACGGGCACGGTGAAGGGCTTTACCTGATCGCGAACAAACATTGGATTTGCGGTGGCCGCCGCGCAACCGGGCCGCCCCGGCCCACGTCATAAGATCGCAGGAAGGCGCACCTCCGCGAGGGACGGCGCGCCGCCGCTCCGGGGGTCGCATCTGCGCCGCGCCCCGGGGTCTGTCCGGCCCCACCGGGGGGCCGCCGTCCGGTCAGACGGACCGGGCGCGAGATCGGTCGGAGAGTCCTCACCGTGCTTAGGCAGTCGTCCCGTTCCCGTGCCGTCCTGTCCGGCGCCGCCGTACTCGCCCTGGCCGCCTCGCTCGCGGCCTGCGGGAGTTCCGGCGGTGGGAAGGGGGACAGCGCCAAGGGGGATTCGGCCGCGACCGGCGGTGTCGCGGGCACCCCGACCGCCGACGGCGGCGCCTCGGGCACGCCGGGCACCGCGACGCCCTCCATCGGCACCGGCAAGGTGCTGATGCCGACCGGCCCGAACGCCAACCTCGCCAAGGCCCGGGACACCTCCGCCGGGCCGATCTTCGTGACCACCGTGACCGGCGCGAAGTCCGGTGTCGCCGGCAAGGTCTGGGTCTGGCTGCCGCCCGAGTACAACGACCCCAAGTACGCCAAGACCGGCTTCCCGGTGCTCACCCTCTTCGCGGGCGGCCAGAGCAACGGCTACAACACCTGGACCGACAACCAGCTGCCGATCCAGGAGGAGAACGAGCGGCTGGTCAAGGAGGGCAAGTCCCACCCGTTCATCATGATCATGCCGGTGCAGAACTTCAACGGCGACGAGAAGAACGCGCTGGACTGCTCCGACATCCCGGGCCAGGCCAAGATGGGCACCTGGATGGCCCAGGACATCCCCGACTTCGTCCGCGCCAACTTCCGCACCGTGCAGGGCCGCGACGGCTGGGGCGTGATGGGCGCCTCCACCGGCGGCTTCTGCAGCGCCAAGCTCGCCCTCCAGCACCCCGAGGTCTACAAGGCCGCGGTGCCGATCGACGGCTACTTCATTCCGGACTCCCTGCTGTGGAAGGGCCACGACGCCGAGCGCGCGGCCAACAACCCCGACGTGCTGGTCGCCCAGGGCAAGGCCGACGTGAAGATGCTGGTCACCGCGGGCGGTGCCAACCCGTACGAGACCAAGGTGGTCAAGAACTGGGTGGCCAAGGCCGTCGCGCCGGTCGAGATCAAGTACTACGAGCAGCCCGGCGGCAAGCACCTGACCTCGGACTTCAAGAAGATGATCCCGGACACCCTGGAGTGGCTGACCGCGAACCTGACGGGGCCGGAGGCCGGCTGAGCAGGGGCGGCCCGGGCGGTCCGGGTGGTCATGCGGCCGGGGACGGCGGGCCGGTCGCCGGGTGGTCCGGTCACGCGGCCGGGGACGTCCCGGGGGTTCCGGGCGTGGCCGGGGACGTCCGGGGGGCGCCGAGCGGCGGGGACGGCCGGCCGGTCGTCGTCGGGTGGGTGGCGGAGTCGCTCCAGCCGTCCCGGACGGCCTCCAGGAAGCCCGGCTGCCCGGCGAGGTCCAGCAGCTGCGGCAGCGGCAGGGTGGGGTCGGTCGGCTTCGGGGCCGTCTCGGCCCGGGCGAAGAACAGGACGTACACCCGGTCGTCCGGGGTGACGATCCGGATCTCGGCCTCCCGGCCGAGCGGGGCGGTCGACAACGGGTGCATGACCCAGACCGCCGAGCCGTCCGGGAGGGTCCGGCCCGCGCAGTCCTCGCCCTCCGGGTTCATCAGGCCCCAGGCGTTCGAACGCGGCCCGCAGGGCGAGGCGGTGCCGCCGCGCAGTTCGGCCGTGCCGTCCAGGCGCCGGCTCAGCGTGATGGTGCCGTAGTCCGTGGTCAGCAGGAAGCCGTTCGTCGCCCCGGTCGAGAAGACCTGTCGGACCCCCTCGGGCGGGTGGCTCCGCAGGAAGGTGAGCAGGGCCAGACTGCCGTTGCCGTTGCCGTTGCCGTTGCCGCCGCCCGTCGCCCCGGCCGTCCCGGCTGTCACGGGGGACGGGGTGCCGGTCGGGCCCCCCGCCGTGGACGGGGGGTCGGCCGGCGTGGACGGCCGCGCGGTCACGCCCGTCGCCGCCGGGGGGAGCGGCGCCGGGCCGCCCGCCGAGTTCCGCCCGCCGACCGCCCAGCCCGCCGTGGCCAGCAGGGCCACCGCCGCCGCCGTCGCGGCGGCCGTCAGCAGGCGGTTCCGGCGGCGCAGCCGGACGCCCGAGCGGCGGACCTCCGGCAGCAGTGCCGGGGGAGCGGCCGGCTCCGGCTGGTCCAGGACCATGCGGAACAGCGCATCCATGTCGTCGGCGTCGAACGCCGGATCGTCCCGGTTCAAAACCCGCTTCCCTCTCGTCTCTCGCTCGTCCCGGGCGGCCTGCTCCGCCCCGGCGTCCGCGGTCCGTCTCCGCCGTCCGTACCCGTCTGTACCCGTCCGCGCCCGTCCGTGCCGCTGGTACCGGTCCGCGCCACCGGTGCCCGGGGCCCGGGGCCGGTGCCGCGTCCAGTGTCCGCCTCCGGTCCCGGCCGGGTCCCGGCGGCTCAGCCCGCCGCGATCTCCAGCAGCGAGTCGCCCAGGATCGTCCGCAGCTGGGCCAGCCCCCGGCTGGTGTTGGACTTCACCGTGCCGGTGCTCTGCCGCAGGACCGCCGCCGTCGCCTCGATCGTCTGGTCCTCCCAGAACCGCAGCACCAGCGCCGCCCGGTAGGCCGGGGTGACCTCGGCGAGCGCGGCCAGCAGCGCCAGCCGGCGCTCCGGATCGGCTGCGGCGGCGGCGGCCGTTCCGGTCCCCGGTGCCTCCGGCAGCTCCGCCGCGGGCACCTCGTGCGAGCGGCGCAGCCGCCGGTTGTCGATGTAGCTGCGGACCAGCGTCGTCCGGGCGTAGCCGGCCGCCGCCTCCGGGTCCCGCAGCCGGTGCCAGTGCGCGTACAGCTTCACCAGCGTGGTCTGCACGAGGTCCTCGGCGAGGTGCCAGTCGCCGCAGAGCAGGTATCCGGTGCGGCGCAGCGAGGTGAACCGGCCCGCGACGAACTCGTCGAAGGACTGCTCCTGCTCCGGTGACATGCGGCCTCGCTGTTCCCCTGGACTTCCCGGCGCGCGCGTCGTGCGTGCTCCCACCGGTTACACGGGGCGGGCCCCGCGAAGTGTTGCGTCCCGCGCCGATAAACGTCCGTGACCTGCGCGTCAATCGGACATTGATTCGCTCCTGATCGACTACGGGCACCTTGGCTGGGGTGGTCCTCACCGGCCGCCACCACCCGTCCTGCCCCACGCCGTGAAGAGAGTGCCATGCCCATCCACTTGCTGCCCCCGCCCGCCACCGCCGTCCCCGCGCAGGGGCGGCCCGGCGCCGACCCCCGGGACGCCGAACCGTACGGGCGGGTCGCGGACGACGACTCCGCCACGGTGCGGTTCGCCGGGCTGCGCCTGGTGCACGCCGCGCTGCGCCGGGACCTCGCCCGGCTGCCCAACGCGCTGCGGCTGCTCCAGCCCGGCGAGGACGACAAGGGCGAGGCGCTGCTGCGGCACTGGACCTTCATGACCGCGATGCTGACCTGCCACCACGAGCAGCAGGACACCCGGCTGTGGCCGATCGTGCGCCGCTTCGCGCCCGAGCTGCGGCTGCTGCTGAACTGGCTGGAGGCCGACCACCACAACCTCGACCACTCGTTCACCCGGGTCACCACGCTGGTCCGGATCGCCAGCCGGGACACCGGCAGCGCCTGGCCGGTCGCGTACGCCATGGAGGACCTGGCGGCCCGTCTGGAGACCCACCTGCGGATCGAGGAGCGCCAGCTGCTGCCCCGGATGGACCGGGTGGTCGCCGAGGGCTCCCGGCTCGGCGGCCTGGGCGAGCTGCTGGACCTGCTGCGGGTGGCGGACGGCCCGGGCACGGCGGACGCGCTGGCCTGGCTGTTGGACGGCGTGGAGCCGGCCGCGGTGGAGCGGCTGCTGGCCGAGTGCGACGACGACGTGGCCCGCAACTGGCCGCACTGGCACGCGACCTACCAGCGCTGCACCACGCCGCTGTGGGGGCCGGGGGACGGTTCGGGCGGCGACCTGGGCGGAGCCCCGGGCGGCTCTGGCGGCTCGGGCGTCGACCTGGGCGGCATCCTGGGGATCGTTGCCGACTGACCGCCGGGTCTTTTCGCGGGCCTTCGATCTACGCGCGTGGCATGGGCCAGGGGCATATGCTGGGCGGCCCGCCGGGCGTCCGGCAGGCCGGACGGCCTCCGGGTTCCGGCATCCGGCTGATCAGCCAACTCCCGTCATCCCCTAGGGGATTCGACCCACCGCTCTCGGGGTTGGGTCACCCGGCCGGTCCGGGCTGCACCAGGGAAGGCCTCCCGCCGACGGTTGATGGCGGGGTGTGTCCGCTCCGCTACCGTCGAGGACATGACCACAGCGAGCAACACTGCCAAGACCCACCGCACCAGCCTGCGGACCCGTTTCCGGTTCGGCTCGGCGATCCTCGCCGCAGGCGCCGTCCTGACGCTCGGCGCCGGACTGGCCGCCTGTGAAGGCGGCGTGGCGCTCTGCCTGGACGACCACAAGTGCACCGTCGGTATCAAGACCGACGGTGCGGACGCCTCCAAGACGGTCAAGGTCTTCGGCGGCGACAACCCGATGAAACTGACGATCGGTCACATCACCGACAGCTCGGCCGAGGTGACCATCGGCGACACCAAGAAGACCGTCGACAAGGACTCCGAGACCACCGTCGGCAATGTCCGGGTCACCCTCCGCAAGGCGGACAAGGGCGACCACTTCGCCGAGGTGCACGTCGAGCGGGACTGACCCTTCCCCGGCGTCCACTCCTCCCTGATCCACCCGGTTCTCCGCGGTGCCCCGCTCTCCCCGGGCGCGCCCGGCTCCCCCTCGGTGCCCGCTCCGGCCGCCCCTCCCCCCGCGGCCGACGCCTACTCCGGAAGGCGGTTGAGCCACTCCATCGGCGCGACCCGGATCGCCGTCCCCGGCGATCCGTCCCACTCCGCCGCGAGCCCGGCCGCCTCCAGCGCGGCCACCACGGACCGCCCGACCCCCGTCGTCCGGCGCGCCGAGACCTCCGCCGACTCGTCGTCGGAGCGGAACGCGCCGTAGCGCAGCATCAGCCCCCGCCCGGCGGCAGCCGCCTCGGTGTCCTGCTGGTGGAAGAAGACGAAACCGTACGAGTCCTCCTCGGCCTCGCCGCCGATCTCCGCGTACCCGCAGCCGGCGCAGCAGGTGAAGTCCATGGCCGCGACGATGCCCTGATCCTCCAGCGCGTCGAAGGCGTCCGCCAGGCGGTCCACGTCGGTGACCTCCGGCCAGCCCGCCTGCTCGGCCAGCCGCTCGTTCCACAGCGGGGCGACGATCCGCTCCGCCTCCTCCTGGGTGAGCCCCTGGTCGTCGAGGACCTCGACCAGGGACTCGGCTATCTCGTCCGGCTCCTGGAAGCCGCACCGGACCAACTCGCGGGCCAGGTCCTGGGCTTCGCGCAGCGCATCGGGGGTGAGGGCCGTCTCCTGGGTCATGCGGGCATCCTCGCACCGGCCACTGACAATCCGGGCCCGGTGCCGCAGGGGCCGCCGGGCGCGTCCGGCCCGGGCCGCAGAGGTCGCCGCCGCGGCCCCTGCTACCGTCCGCCGGTGACCTCTCTGCTGCAACCCCCGCTGATCACCAGGCTGCTGGCCGCCGAGCGCATCCTGATAGCCGGTGCCGGTGGTGGCTTCGACGTGTACGCCGGACTCCCGATCGCCCTCGCCCTGCGGGCCGCGGGGAAGGAGGTGCACCTGGCCAACCTCTCCTTCACCCACCTCTACGGACTGCCCCTGGAGGTGTGGGCGGACCCCGACGTGGCCATGGTCCGGCCCGACACCCCGGCCCCTGAGGGCTACTTCCCGGAGCGCACGCTGGCCCGCTGGCTGCACCGGCACGGGATGCCCGACACCGTCTGGGCCTTCCCGTCGGTGGGCGTGCGGCCCTTGCGCGACGCCTACCGCTCGCTCGTCGACCGACTGGGCATCGACGCCGTCCTGCTGGTGGACGGCGGCACCGACATCCTGATGCGCGGCGACGAGGCCGGACTCGGCACCCCCGAGGAGGACATGGCCAGCCTGGCGGCGGTGGCCGGCCTCACGGAGGTGCCCGAACGGCTGGTCGCCTGCCTGGGCTTCGGCATCGACGCCCACCACGGCGTCAACCACTCGCTGGTGCTGGAGAACCTCGCCGCGCTGGACCGGGCCGGCGGCTACCTCGGCGCCTTCTCCATCCCGCGCGGCAGCCGGGAGGCGGTGCTCTACCTGGACGCCGTCGAGCACGCCCGGGCCGCGTTCCCCGAGCACCCCAGCATCGTCAACGGCTCGGTGGCGGCGGCCCTGCGCGGCGAGTTCGGCGACGTCCGGTTCACCGAGCGGACGGAGGGCAGCGAACTCTTCGTCAATCCGCTGATGGCGATCTACTTCGGTGTCACGGTCGAGGCGCTGGCGGCGGAGAACCTCTACCTGGACCGGCTGGAGCGCACCGTGGTGACCCGCCAGATCGCCACCGTCATCGCGGAGTTCCAGGACGAGCTGCCCCGGCAGCGGATGCCCCGGCAGTTCCCGCACTGACGGTCACCGGGGGCACCGGCCGCGCCGGCTGCCCCGTCCGGCTGCCCCGTCCGGCCACCCCCCGTCCGGGGCCCGGGGCGGCCGCCTCAGCCGGTGGCGAGCCGGAACTCCAGGTTCCCGAAGCGCACCTGGTCGCCCGGCCGGACCCGGACGCCGCCCGCGATCCGGCGCCCGTTGACGTGCGTGCCGTTGGTCGAGCCGAGGTCGTACAGCACCCAGCCGCCGTGCTCGTGCCGCAGTTCGGCGTGGTTGCGGGACACCGAGGCGTCGTGCAGCCGCAGCCCCGACCCGGGCAGCCGGCCGATCGTCAGCAGCGCGGCACCGGACTGCGGCAGGCTCAGCCCGGGCAGTCGCTCGGTCCGCCAGGCCCGGCTCAGCCGGTCGCCGAAGGCGGAGACCCGGCCGACCGTGCGCAGCACGAACCGTTCGACCGGCCCGCCGGTCGGCAGCCCCGCCACCGCCGCGTCCAACTCGCCGCGGCTGGTGGCCTGGAGGACGATGTCCATCCGGCCGAGGAACGTCTCGTGCGAGAGCCGTCCGCTGCCGGCGCCGTCCTTGAGCACGCCGAGCGCCTGGTCCCGCTCGGCGTCGGAGGGCCGGACCAGGCCGGTGGGGAGCTCAGGAGGCGTCATGGCCGAATTGTCGGCTCGGCCGGCTCGGGCTGTCCAGACAGCGGCGCGCGCGGGCCCACGGTTCGTACGTCACGGCAGTCCAGACGCCCCGTCGGGGCCTGCGGTTCCGTGCCGTTCCCGCAGGCCGTACGGGGCTCCGGGCCGGGCGGCGCGACCTGCGGACGGGCACGTTCGGGCCGTGCGGCCGGGCGCCGCCCGGACGGCGCGGGCGGCCGGTCAGGGCTTGCGGGCGGCGGCCAGGATCTTCGCCGTGGTGTGCAGGAAGCGGGAGGTGACCGACCCCCGGTAGGCCTTGCCGAACACGTCCTTGGTGACCCACTTGCCGTCCCGGAGGTGGATCACCAGGTACGCGGCCCCCGGATCGGCGCCGATCAGTTCGACGTCGCCCCTGGCCGAGCGGTGCGGCCGGGCCAGTTCGGGCGGCAGCGGCTCGGAGAGGAACGCGACGAGCAGCCGGACGTCCGGTGTCACCTCGACGCCGCGGAACGGCTCGGCGGCGAGCAGGCCGGCCACCTCGTCCACCGTCCGCAGCATCACCGGCACCGGGTAGCCGAGCGACTGCTCCAGGTGCTCCTCGATCCGGGCGGTCAGCGCGGCGCGTTCCGGCGCGGCGGCGGACCCCTCCGTGGTGAAGAAGACGTTGCCGCTCTGGATGTACGAGCGGACGTCCGCCAGGCCCAGTTCGGTGAAGAGCGCCCGCAGCCGCTCCATCCTCACCGTGCGGCCGCCGACGTTGACGGCCCGCAGGAAGGCGATGTACGTGGTCGTGGTGGTCACCCCGCCAGTCTGGCACCGGCGGGTGACAGCGGCCCGGGCGGCGGCCTGCGGCCGTGGCCGGTGACGGCGGCCCTGGCCACCGGGCCGACCGGCCTCCGAGGACCGGCGACTGTCGGTGCCGGGTGCCAGACTGGCGCCATGGCTACCTGGCAGGATTTCGAACGGCAGGCTCCCGACCTGGCGCCCCTGGTAAGGGCCCGGTTCGAGGCGGAGAAGCACCACGTCCTGGCGACGCTGCGCAAGGACGGGTCGCCGAGGGTGAGCGGGACGGAGGTCGAGTTCGTCGGGGACGACCTGTGGATCGGGTCGATGTACGGCTCGGTCAAGGCCCGTGACCTCCAGCGCGACGCCCGCTTCGCCCTGCACGCGCACCCGGGGGACGAGACCATGGCCGGCGGGGACTCCAAGGTCGCCGGCCGGGCGGTCGAGATCACCGACGAGGCCGAACTCGCCGCGTTCGCCGCCGATCTGCCGGAGGCGCCGCCCACCCCGTTCCACGCCTTCCGGCTGGACCTCGACCAGGTGGTGCACACCGCCGTGGAGGGCGATCAGCTGCTGGTCCACAACTGGCGGCCGGGCCGGCCGGTGGAGACGATCCGGCTCCACTGACCGGCTCCACTGACCGGCCCCGGGCGGCCGAGTGCCCGGGCGGCTGTGCGGCTGGCACTCGGGCATCCCGGGCGCCCAGGCTTCCGAGTGCCCTACGGCAGAACGGACTTGAGGGCCTCGGGCGTACGGGCCACGACGGCCTGGCCGTCGTCCGTGGTGATGATCGGGCGCTGGATCAGGACGGGGTGCTCGGCCATCGCCGCGATCCAGCGGTCGCGCTCGCCCGCCTCCCGGGGCCAGTCCTTCATTCCCAGGTCCTTCGCGGCCTGCTCGTCGATGCGGGTGATGTCCCAGGGCTCCAGGCCCAGGCGCTCCAGCACCTGTACCAGTTCGTCCGCGGTCGGCGGCTCCTCCAGGTAGCGCCGCACGGTGTGCACGACACCCGCGGCGTTCAGCTCGCCGAGGGCCGTCCGGCACTTGCCGCAGCGCGGGTTGATCCAGATCTCCATGCCGCACAGCCTACCGACCGCCCGGGGCCCGCCCCGGCCCCCGGCCGCGACGGGCGGCCGTCGGGCCGGGAACTCCTGCGTGCCCGCGGGCGGTTCACGCACCAGGAAGCATGATCTCGGGAGGGGAGCACCGGATGGACGGCGCGGCGATCATCGAGCAGCTGATGACGACGGAGGTCAAGAACGACCCGTACCCGCTGTACGCGAAGGCGCGGGAGCTCGGCCCGGTGGTTCCGGCCGGGGACGGGATGTACCTGGTGAGCGGCTACGCCGCGGTCAACCGGGTGCTGCGCACGCCCGCCTTCGGCGTCGCCACCGCCGACATGATGGCGGGCCTGTCCCCGGACTTCCTCGCGCACTCCTCGCTGGCCCTCTTCGGCCGCTCGATCCTCCAGCGCAACGCCCCCGACCAGCCCCGGGTCCGCTCGCTGATCGCCTCGGTGTTCACCGCCCGCCGGGTCGCCGCGCTGCGCCCGGCGGTGGAGAAGGCGGTGGCCCGGCTGCTGGACGGGATGGCCGAGCAGGGCGCGGACGGCTCGCCGGTGGACTTCATGGACGCCTTCGCCTTCCGGCTGCCGGTCGGGGTGATCTGCGAGCTGCTCGGCGTCCCCGAGCAGGACCGCTACCGCTTCCGGGACCTCGCCTCCGACCTGACCGTCGTCCTGGAGATCAGCGGGGAGCTCGACGAGCTGACCGCCGCCGACCGGGCCGCGGACGAACTGTCGCGGTACTTCACCGAGCTCGCCGCCGAGCGCCTGGCCCGCCCGCAGGACGACCTGGTCAGCGACCTCGCCCGGATCGCCGCCGAGGACAGCGGGCGGCTCTCCGCCGAGGAGCTGCTGGCCAACCTGGTGCTGCTGCTGGTGGCCGGCTTCGAGACCACCACCAACCTGCTCGGCAACGGTCTCGGCCTGCTGTTCCGCCACCCGGAGGCGGCCGCCGGGCTGCGCAGCGGCGCGGTCACCCCGGCCGGCTTCACCGACGAGGTGCTGCGCTTCGACTCCCCGGTGCAGGCCACCGGGCGGGTCGCGCTGGAGGAGGGCCTGGCCGTCGAGGGGCTGCCCACCCCGCCCGGCAGCGCGCTGACCCTGCTGATCGGCGCGGCCAACCACGACCCGGCCCGGTACGAGCGCCCCGAGGTCTTCGACCCGGCCCGCACCGACAGCCAGCCGCTCAGCTTCGGCGGCGGCCAGCACTTCTGCCTGGGCTCCCAGCTGGCCCGGCTGGAGGCCGAGGTCGCGGTGCCCGCGCTGCTCGACCGCTTCCCCCGGCTCGCCCCCGGCGGGGTGGCCACCCGGCGGGACCGGCTGATCCTGCGCGGCTTCCAGACCCTGCCGGTGACCGTGCGGTGACGCGGGCGGGCCGGGGCGCTCCGGCAGGGCGCTCCCGCTCCGGCCCAGGCCCAGGCCCGACTCCGGTCCGGCTCCCGCGAACGGGACGTTCGGCCATTCGTGGATGGGCCGCCCGTACGAGAGCATGGAGGGACGAAACCGGCCATTGCGGACCGATCCCCCGAGGGCGGCCGCCAGCCAGGAGGTCCCGCCGTGCCCACAGCGCCCCGCCCGCCGCGCCGCGCGGTGCCGCCGCCCCGGGCGCCGCGCTGGGTGCTCTGGCTCCCGGTCGTCCTGCTGCTGCTGGACCTGATCGCCGAGGCCGTCGTCCCGGACGCCGTCGCCGCCGGGTTCCTGCTGACCGCGCTGCCCGTGGTGACCGCGTTCAGCTACGGCCCGGTGCTGACCGCCACCGCCACCGGCGGTTCGCTCGGGCTCCAGGTCCTGCTGGCCCTGCGCGCGGGCCACATCAACGAGCAGCACCACGTCTGGGTCTACATCGCCACCCTGCTCTCCGGCGTGATGGGCACCGCCCTGTCCTGGCAGCGCACCCGGCAGGACCGCAACCTGCTCCAGGCCCGTACGGTCGCCGAGACCCTGCAGCGCACCGTGCTGCGGCCGGTGCCGGAGCGGGCGGGCGGGCTGCGGGTGGCCGGGCTCTACCGCTCGGCGCAGGCCGAGGTGCTGGTCGGCGGCGACCTGTACGAGGTGTGCGACACCCGGTTCGGCGTGCGGGTGCTGCTCGGCGACGTCCGGGGCAAGGGCCTCGGCGCGGTCCGCACGGTCGCGGACGTGCTGGGCGCGTTCCGGGCGGCCGCGTACGACACCCCGGGCCTGGTCGAGCTGGCCGACCAGCTGGACCGCGCGGTCCTGCGCGACGCCGCCGAGCGCGGTGACGACGAGCTGTTCGCCACGGCGGTCCTGGTGCAGTACCGGCCGGGCTCCGACTGCGTGGAGATCGTCAACCGCGGCCACACCACCCCGCTGCTGCTGACCGGCGGCACGATCTCCCCGGTGTCCTGCGCGGACGAGCTGCCGCTGGGCCTCGGCCACCTGGGGCCCGCCGACGAGCGCGGCAAGCCGACCGCCGTCGCCCTGCCGCCGGGCCACACCGTGCTGCTCTACACCGACGGCGTCAGCGAGGCCCGGGACGCCACCGGCGCCTTCTACCCGCTCGCCCCGCGACTCGCCGCCCTCGGCACCACCGAGCCGGACCGGCTGGTTTCCTTCCTGGCCCAGGACGTCCACCGGTACGCGGGCCTGCTCGCCGACGACCTCGCCGTCCTCGCCCTCACCCCGGACGTCCTGTAGCGCCTGCTGCGCCCGTAACGCCCGCCGCGCCCGCTGCGGACCCGCCCGTTGCGGCCCCCGCCCGCCGGGCCTGACGACCGCGGCGCGGCAGTCCCGGTCGAGGCCTCCTCGGGGAGGACTCGACGCCGGCGGCCCGGCGGTGGCGGAAGCCGTCCGGCCGGTCCTGTTCCGGATCCGCCCCAGCGGGGGCGGTCGGCGGCGCCGGTGCGCGGGGGAGCGGCGGCTTCGCCGAACCGACGTGCGGCGCGACCGGACCGGCGGCCGGGCAGCGCACCGGAGCCCCTCGCGCGGCGGCGCTCCGCCCCCGGTCCGAAGGGCGTGCGCACGGACCGGAGCCCACTGGACAGTGCGAACGAACTGTCGGAAGGTTCCACGGTCGTAGTGCGGCCCCGACCAGACAGGAGCATGCGCGCCATGGACCAGATCACCCTTCCGGATTTCCGGATGCCCTTCCCGTCGACCGGCGGCAACCCGTTCCAGGACGAGGCGGGCTCGCGGATGTGGGCCTGGGCCGAGGAGTTCGGCCTGTGCTCCTCGCCGGAGGTGCGCCGCCGGATGCGGCGCACCCAGTCGGAGCTGTGGTGCGCGCTGACCGACCCGACCGCCGGCGTGGGTCCGCTCGCGCTGCGCTGCCAGTGGACGTTCTGGGCGTTCGTCGTCGACGACGCCTTCGACGACGACGGCTGCGGCCAGGACCTCGCCCGCAGCCGGGCGGCGATCGACGAGCTGACGGGCGTCCTGGCCGGCGACCGCCGCCCCACCAGCCCGGCCGCGCTCGCCCTGTCCGACCTGTGGCAGCGCACCCGGGCGGGCCGGTCGCCCGCCTGGCACCGCGCCTTCCGCGCGGACGTCACCGCCTGGCTGTGGACGTACTGGCGCGAGGCCGTGCAACGCGCCGCCGGCCACACGCCGCTCCCCGAGGACTACCTCACCCACCGCCGGCACTCGATCGGCATGGGGATGTTCCTCGACCTCTTCGAGCTCCCGCCGGCCATCGACCTGCCCGACCACGTGCGCCAACTGCCCGCGCTGGTCGCCCTGCGCGACGCGGTGGTCGACCACATCGCCCTCTACAACGACATCTGCTCGGCCCGCAAGGAGGGCGCGGCCGGCTACTACCACAACGCCGTCTTCGTCCTGCGCCACCACCGGGGCGGGACGGTGCAGGAAGCCGTCACTCAGGTCGACGCCCTGCGGGCCGCGTGCGTCGAACGGGCCGTCAGCGCCGAGCGCCAGCTGCCCGCCCAACTCGCCGCCGCCCGCCTCACCCGACCGGTCCGCGCCGCCGTGCACCGCTACGCCGACCACCACCGGTCCCTGCTGCGCGGCGACTTCGAGTACCACGCCCGCGCCGAGCGCTACCAGCCGGACAGCGCGCCGGACACCCGGCCGGTGCCCGCGGCGAGCGGTGCGACCGGGCCGGGCCTCTTCACACCGCGACCGGGGGAGCGGGACGTCCTCTGAACACGACGCCGGGCTCCGGACGCACGGCGTCCGGAGCCCGGCCGGGCGCCGTCAAGAGCCGCCCGTCAGAGGAGTTGGAAGGACCACTCCTGCTTCCAGCCGCCCTCGCAGCTCCACACCCCGAGCTGCTTGAAGTCGGAGTCGTGGGTGAGGCAGTCGTCGTCGCCGATCTGGATCCGGTACTTGCCGTTGCCGAGGCTGACGAACTCCCACTTCTGGTTGGAGGTGTCGCCCCAGGCCTGCTGCTCGGCGACGTAGGTCGCGGGGTTCTCGGTGAGGTTGAACCCGAGGTCGTTGACGATCCGGTAGCGGTCGTCGCCCAGCGGCTTGATCGTCCAGGTCG
Source organism: Kitasatospora sp. NPDC056446 (assembly GCF_042796115.1). NCBI lineage: Bacteria > Bacillati > Actinomycetota > Actinomycetes > Kitasatosporales > Streptomycetaceae > Kitasatospora > Kitasatospora sp. NPDC056446. The sequence continues at coordinate 49,156 of NZ_JBHTRF010000058.1, forward strand.
ACCCCTTGTACCCCAGGATCCCGCCCACGATCGGCGCGCCCCAGCTCGCGGTCTCGGTGGGCGCCGACGCGCCCAGCCCGTTGGCGAGCTTCAGGAACAGCGGTCGCTCGGTCGGGATGCCGGAGACCGGCTTGGGGTCCGGCTTCGGCTTCGGGTCGGGCTTCGGCTTGGGGTCCGGCTTCGTCGGGGTGGTCGGGCCGGTCGGCGTGATCACGCCGCCGGACGTGGACTCCAGCACCCACGACTGGTGCCAGTCCTGCTTGCACGTCCACACGCCGAGCTGCTTGAAGTCGGCGTCGTGGGCGAGGCAGTCGTCGCCGGAGATCCGGATCCGGTACTTGCCGTTGCCGACCCCGACGAGTTCCCACTTCTGCTCGGAGGAGTCGCTCCACGGCCGGAGTTCGGCCAGGTAGCCGCCGCTCTCGGTGAGTTCCAGCCCGTACGAGCTGGTGATCCGGTAGCGGCCGCCGCCCACCGAGGCGATCTTCCACTTGGACTCGTTGCCACCCCGGAGCCCGGCGACGACGGACGCGCCGGCGGAGCCGTTGACCGGGACGGCGCCCAGGCCGTTGTCGAGCTTCAGGTACACCTCGGCGCCGTTGCCGCCCCCGCCGGGCGTGGGCGGGGTGGTGGTCGGCGGGGTGCCGCCCCAGGCCCAGTTCTGGTTGGGCGCGTCCCGCCGGTCCTCGGAGCCGCAGGCCCAGGCGGCCACCGTGCTGCCGTTGGCGGTCCGGCCGCTGAAGTCGTCGACGCAGACGTCCTTGGACCGGTCGTCCTGGTCCGTCATGTGTCGGAACCCGCCGCTGGGCGACATGTTCCAGCGTTGACCGGGGATCTCCAGGCAGTCCCACACCTGGAGCTTGGTCCCGTTCGCGGTCCTGTTCGCCTCCAGGTCGAGGCACTTGCCGTTGGCCGCCTGGAGCTTGTACCCGTTGTAGGTCCACTTCTGGGCGTCACCGCCGTTGCATTCCCACATCTGCACGGGGGTGCCGTTCGCGGTGCCGTTGCCACTGACGTCCAGGCAGGCGTGGTGGCCGGGGGCGCTGGAGTCGGGGGTCAGGCTGCCGGTCCGGGTGCCGTAGCCGGACCGCGCGGGGAAGTGGACGGTGCGCACGTCGCCGTCGCACTTGTAGGGCCGCGCGGTGCCCGAACGGCAGGTCCACGGCTCCTTCTTGACGGTGTCGCCGTCATTGCCGGTGAACGCCCAGTTCAGGTAGCCGCCGTCACCCCGGTTGCGGAAGGTCGAGTCCCCCTGGAACACCCAGATCCGGAACATGTCGTAGCCGGACGGCTCCTTCTTCTCCTTGTCCAGGAAGTGGTTGAGCTTGTAGGTGGTGTCGATCAGCACCCCCTTCATGTCGGCCTTGTACTCGTTCCTGAACCACTCGGTGTCGTACAGGTCGGTGCCCACGGTCTTGAACACCATGACGTTGAACCCCGGGAACTTCGCACTCAGCTTCGTCGCCGTGTTCTGGGTGAACTCCGCGTTGTCCAGCTTGTTGAGGTTCGCGGCGTTGTGCATGAGCTTGATCATGTCGAAGGCCGAATTGATCAACGCGGTCATGCAGTTGCCGCCACCCGGCGAAGCCGGGGTTCCGCAGGTCGTGTCCACGGGGCCTGCCGCGGGCGCGGCCCCGGCCTGCACGGCCGGCCCGGCGACCATGGCGAGCGCGGTGACCCCGCAGGCCAGGGCACGTTTCAGACGGGAAAGGGGTGGCAATTCGGAACCATCTTTCTTCTCGGCGAAGTTGGATGGTAGGCGTCCGAATTTCCCCGCCCCGCGCCCCCTGACACAATCCATACGGCAAGATCCACCCGCCTGACGCCATCCGAACGCCACCCCGCCCCGGAAACCGCGCGAGCCCGACACCACCACGGTGCCGGGCTCACGGATCGGACTGCGCCGCCGACGGCCCGCGCATCACGCCCGACCGTCAGTCAGAACGCCCTTTAGAGGTCGTAGTAGAGCTCGAACATGCCTCTGACCTGCGAAAATAGGGGTTCTGCGGAAGATCATTTCACAACCAGTGCACACTCGGTGGCTTCAACGGATGAGCCGTGTCGAGAGACGCTGAGAAACGATGAGCGCATCGTGTCGGCCGCCCGCACCCGCCGCTACGCAGCGCCACTGATCTGGAAGGCGCGACGATCGCCAGGCTGTCGCAGATACCGATCCTACGCGGCGTGCTTGTAGCGCCGACCGATCGCCTCGCGAGCCTTGCTGAACGACCGCGCCACCCGGTGGACGTACCTGCGGAGGGTGAAGGCAGGGTCTTCGTGGCCAAGGAGATCGGCCAATGTGTAGATGTCGACTCCCTCGTTCAGGGCCTCAGATGCGAACAGGTGCCTGAGTGAGTGCATCATCTTGTCCCGGCACTTTTCCCACAGCCGGCCGCGGCCGACCGGCTTGTCATTCAGGGCCTGAATTAGCCCGATCTCCTCAAGGGCCGCTTTCCAGAGCCAGTTGTAGTAGTTCTTATTGATTGGCTTGTGCTCGCGAGACGTGAAGAACAGCTTCACCGTTACCGGCGGACCATTCTTTTCGATCCATGGGAGTGTGATCTCAACCGGAGGGAACAAGCGGATATGCTCGGAAAGAAGGAACGCCAGATCGTCTCCGATTGGAACCATCCGGTCCTTCGGGTCGTCCTCGCCGCCGCCCTTCGGAGGGGCAAATACCATCACGCCGCGGTCATGTGCAATCTGGCGACGGATGTGAACGACCTTCTCCTTGTGGAGCCAGTTGACATCGTCGGGGCTGAACGCGAATATCTCGCCCTGCCGCATCCCGATGCCGCGGCCGCAGTCGACCGTGACCTTGTATCGGTCCGGAAGGTTTTGCTTGATACCTTCGGAGTCTTCCCAGTCCACCGGAAGTTCCTTTGGTGTCTTGCGCTGACGCCTCGGCTTGACACGCTGGACCGAGCGTGAGGCACAGGGATTCTTGAGGATCAGGCCGTCGTCAACTGCCATCGTGATGATGGAGTTGAAATGGCTAAAAATCAGGCCGGCGTACGTCTCTCCGATGGTCCGAAGCATCCCCTTGATCCACGAGACGATGCGCGAAGGAATCAGGTCCTTGATCTTTATATGCCCCAGCGGTTCGATGATGTAGCGATTCACGCGAGCGATGTACTGCGGCTCGGTTCGAGGGTTCCGAAAGACAAGGTCTGTCAGCCACTGCTCCGCCAGGCTTTTGATGAGAGTAGCGCCCTTATCTTTGGAGATGTAGGTGCCCTCAGTGACACTCGTCTCGATCTTTGCCAAATGCTGCTTGGCATCGTCGTACTTGTCGAAACTCTCGCTGAGCTGCTTCCCATCGTGGTCCCGCCATCGAGCTAGCCAGCGCTTGCCTTGGCCGTGGCTGCTCGACGCTACCTTTTTGTGGGCCGTGCACTTCTTTTCCCCGGCGGCCGGGCGCGACTTGTGCCAGCGATCGTAAGGTTCAGACATGTGTTTTCACCGTGCTTCATTGCGATTTGGTCCATGGTGATAACTCCTTCTTTCTGCCCGTTCGAATGTGCGGATTCTGCCGCACTTCGGGTTGCATGGTTTATCTGTAGTCCGCATGTGGCGCTGGTGGTTGCGATGCAGACGAGGGGCGGCCAGAGGCTGGGGCGCCGTGACAGAGATCAGGCCGGCCGTGGGAGGGGGCGAATGCCGAGTGCTGGATTGCTTGGGAGGAAGCCGCGCCGGACTCCGAACTCCAGTGCACGCTTGAGCGTCGCGAGGATTCCGTTGATCGTGGCGGTGCTCAACCGGCCCTCGGCGCGAAGTGCGGCCACCAGTCGCTCGACGTCTGATCGGCTGATCGTCACGGCGAGCCGGGCGCCGAGGTGCGGCAGGGCGTGCAGGTCGAGCGGCCTGCGGTTGGGGAACCGCGGCGGGCCGGACTTGGCGGGCATTGCGGGCACGGCCGACCAGAGCTCAACCAGACGGTTGAGCGTCAGCGGTGTCCAGCCGCGGGCGATGTCAGCTTGTGCGGCCGTCGCGAGTGATCGCGTCGGCAGGCTCATGCTGCGGAGACTGCCGGCTTCGTCGCGCCAGCGGACGCGGTACCGGGCCGGAGGAGTGCGGTGGGCCGCGCGAGCGCGTGCGACGGCCTGCTGGTAGTCCGCGTGCCTAGCGCGGTCCTCGATTCGAGAGGGGTACATGCTGTTCTGCCGATCTCTGGTGAGTACATGTCATGAATCTGCCTCTTTCTCTGCCCGCAGGGGTGCGGCCGGTCGGGCACGCAATCGGGTTCGCTTGGATTCGGCGTCCGGCATGGCCGGACGCTAGGTGGTGGGGCCCTACCGTGAGCCGGGTTGGCCCGGCTTGAGCAGGGTGGCGATCTCCTCCGGGCTTGCGCCCGACTCGACCGCGGCGTTGATCTTCGCCAGGGCCTCCGCCATCCCCGAGTTGAAGTCCTCGGTCAGGGCGGCGGCCCGGTCTTGGAGTACCGCGCGGGTGAGGTCCGCGACCGTCTGCTGGCCGTCGTTGGCCGGCATCCGCTGGAGGGCTGCGGAGTAGAACTGCCGCGAGTCGCTTCCAGGCAGCGCCTTCTGTCCACAGAACCACTCCAGGAGCAACTTGGGGTCGCTCTCCGCGAGTTGTGGGGTCAGCTGGAGGGCGGTCCCCGGCTCGACGTCATCGGGCAGGCCCATCAGGTGTGCCGGTGAAATATCCAACACCACTGCCAGGGCCGCGAGTTCGTCGATCGTCAGGTCGCGCTTCCGGGTACCGTCTGCGTCTCGCCTGCCGGTTTCGATGTTGTTCAGCACGATGGCCGTCAGCTTCGGGACCCCGGCCTCTTGGCAGGCGTTCGCCAGCTGCTTCGTGGTCCATCCGCGCCTTGTCCGGGCCGCCTTCAACCGGAGTGCCGCCGCGTCGCTCACCGACATCGCCGGTAGAGCCGGGTCGCTGGACATCTGGCCTCCTTGCTCGTCGTATCGGCGACTCTACCCATCGTCTCTCGATCGCGCAATCGACGCCTCACAACAGGCGGTCGCTCGCCGATACGGCGCACAGCGCATCCGAGGCCCCCGCCATAGTGCAGCTATCGCCCCTCGTTCGCCGATTAGGCGAATTAGATCGCCGTATTGACAACTTGGTCGCAGGCGGATGATGCTCATCCCAGCAGTTCGAAACGGCGAAGCCAATCGCCGAAACGGCGAACGAGATGGATGTGAGTACTCATGAGTGCGGACAGGTTGTGGACCTTGCCGGAGCTGGCGGAGTTCCTGGGTGTGCCGACGCAGACGATCTACCAGATGAACTGGAAGGGCACCGGACCGCGGAGCTACAAGGTCGGGCGGTGCAGGCGGTACGACCCGCACGACGTGCGGCGGTGGCTGGAAGACCGCTCCTCCGACGCGGGGAGCCAGCGATGAAGCGACAGCACTGCACGAGCCGTCACCCGTGGTGGTCTGTGGATGACGCGGCGATGTACCTCGGGATCACGAGCACGCATCTGCGGGACCTGGCCGCTATCGGTACCGGCCCCAGGTACACCGAGAGCACTGACGGCCTGCGGCGCTACCGGCCGTCCGACGTCAGGCTCTGGGCCTCGGCGGGCCTGGTGCGCGACAGCTGCGGATGGAACAGGGACGCCCGATGACGAGATGGCGTGCCCGCCCGTCCGCTTGTGGGCTGGCCAGCCCAGCGGGATGCCCGAGCCCGCCCCGCCCACCGTGACCGGAACTGCTCCTCCCGACAGACCGGCGCCGAAGCCACCCCTAGCACCGCAGGAGTCACCATGAACAACATCACCCACGACCGCTACGCCGCGCAGCCTCCCACCACCTGGATAGGCCGGCACTGGATGGCGACGACCAAGGACGGCTCCGGCCAGTACCTGCGCGGATTGATCATCGACGTGCGCCCCGGAGGTGTTCACGTCCAGTGGCCGCCCTCGGACGGCCAGGATGAACACGCCGAGTGGACCACCACCGACAGGGGGACGCTGGCCAGGGAGTGACGAAAGGCAGAGGGCCGGGGGGGGGGCCCCCCCCCCGCGCCACCCCGCTCTCGTTCTGCGGCGGT